>CAMWOK010000328.1 GCA_947175845.1 uncultured Lachnospiraceae bacterium
GGCATGAGATCTTTGACGTCAGAGTCAGTCAGAAGATCTATAAAGTGACGTCCTCGATGGAGGAGCGTGTAAACGGTTTTGATTTCGGCAAAGTGCTCGCATCCTATTACAAGGGGTATCGCAAAGGGGATGTGGAGCTGCAGAAAAGGGCTCTGCGATGGCTCTGTGGGGAGTACAGGACCAGAACGGAAGCGAAGACCGACCTGGGAGTGAACCTGATCATCACCGATGACAACTGGTACGACTTCATCAAGCTGTTTGCGGATTTTGTGGTGAAGGCAGGGTATGCGGGGCTCTATGTCTGTATGGATGAGCTCTCGACATTGTATGAGATCCCGAGCCGAGTGGGCAGGGAGTACAATTACAACAAGCTGCTGTCGATCTACAATGACGCGCTGCAGGGGAAGGCTTCTTATCTGGGGATCATCATCAGTGTCACGCGGGAGGCGATGGAGGACCCTGTGCGGGGCGTGTTCAGTTTTGAGCCGCTGCGCTCAAGGCTTGCGGAGTCGAGTTTCGAGCAGGAGGGCAGGATCAAGATGCGGGATATGGCATCTCCGGTGATCAGACTGTCCGTGCTGAACCCGGGTGAGATGTATGTGCTGCTTGAGAAGCTGGCTGACATACATGGGATCCTGTACGCGTACACGCCGAAGCTTGAGCATGATGATTACATCTATTTTCTGAAACAGCAGTACGGGAAGAACCTCGACGGCGAGGAGAATACCGCGCGTGACATGATCAAGAATTACATTACGCTGCTGAATCTGATGCAGCAGAATCAGGAGGTGCCCAAGGAGAAGATCCTGTATGCAGGGAATTGAGTGCCTGCAGGGACGGGACATGGAGGCATAAATGGCGTGTGCTTTCAGACAGGGAGGCGCAGGCGGGATATAAGGGTTAGAGGAATGATATGATCAAAGCAGTGATATTTGACATGGATGGAGTGCTCATCGACACGGAAAAACATTACAATGCAGCGTGGTGTGAGGCGGCGCGCATGGCGGGGTATGCGGATTTTGGCAGGGAGCATGCGCTGATGCTGCGCAGCTGTGACGCAAGGCTTGCCGCGGAGATGATGAAGGACATCTTCGGAGCAGGGTTTGATTATTATGCGGTACGTGAAGTGAGGCGCCGCCTTGTGGCAGAGCGTCTTGAGAAATATGGATTGGAGAAAAAGCCCGGTATTGATGAAATACTGGCTTTTTTGCATGAGAGGGGCATCAAGGCGGCGGTGGCGACAGCGACACCGATCGAGCTCACGCTGCAGCACCTTGACGCGATCGGCGTCAGGGATCAGTTTGACAGGATCGTGAGCGCAAAGCAGGTGGCAAACGGAAAGCCTGCGCCGGATGTCTATCTGTATGCCTGTGAGCAGATCGGGGAGAAGCCGTCGGACTGCATCGCGGTGGAGGATTCGCCAAACGGCATCAGGTCGGCATACGCAGCGGGGTGCAGACCGGTGATGGTTCCGGATCTGACACAGCCGGATGCGGAGATCAGACCGCTGCTGTATGCGGTGGCGGATTCGCTCGCAGACATCAGGAAACTTATTATACAGGGAAAGGGGCCGCTATAGGAAGGAGAAAAAAGCTATGAGAGGGAAAATGGGACCGAGGATCGTTGCGCTGTTGGTGATGCTGACTGTTATATATGCAGTCACGTCGGTGCTGAGTGTCCGTGCGCTGCAGAATGCAGGAGGCGCGGTGAAACGGACGGCAGATATTTATATGGCTCTGCAGGAGAGGAGCAAGAATCTTGTGAGTGTGGTGGATGACGACAAATCCTCCGCCTATCTGATCACGATGACGCAGAGCAGGGATGCAGCGGAATCGATCTCCCAGGATGTGCAGGGGCGCCAGGGGCAGGTAGCTGCGATCATCGAGACGATGCGGACGCTCTGCCAGCAGGAGGGGGATGCGGCGCTTGCTTCCCTGGTCGAAGAATACGGCAGGGAGGCGCAGGCGATCGAGGATATGACGATCCAGATCGGACAGTCCATGCTCGCGGGCGATATGGACAAGGCAGGCGAGCTTTCCGGCGGGATCCGCCAGCAGTCCCTCGCGCTGGAGGAAGTGGAGGTACAGTTTGATGCGCTGTTGGATGAGCGCTCCCAGAATGCGGTTTCCGACACGATCGCTTCCATGCGCAGCTACACAGGCGTGGTGCTCCTTTTTCTGATCTTATTCCTGATACTGATGGCAGTCGCAAGTCTGTTCAGCATCATCCACATTGCGAGGCCGGCAAAGAGTGCGAGCGACCAGCTCGACGACATCATCTCCAGGATCCGCAATAACGAGGGGGATCTGGCAAGCCGCATTCATGTCAAAACGAAGAATGAAGTGGGGCAGCTGGTCGATGGCATCAATAACTTCATAGAGCAGCTCCAGGGTATCATGAACATTATAAAGGTACAGTCGGAGAATATGGACATGCTGACTTTGAACATCGGCAGCAATGTCCAGGATTCCAATGAGAGTGCGGGAGGTATCTCGGCGACGATGGAGCAGATGTCGGCGAGCATGGAGGAGATCGCAGCCACGATCGGGCAGATCGCGGAGGGCAGCGACACGGTGCTGCATGAGGTGCAGAACATGAATAACAGCGTGGATAACGGTGTCGAGCTCGTGCAGAAGATCAAGCGGCGCGCCGGAAAGATGCACCAGAATACGATCGCGGGCAAGGACCAGACGAGCGGCAAGATCATCGAGATCCGGGAGATGCTCGGCGAGGCGCTTGAGGAGAGCAGGAGCGTGGAAAAGATCAAGCAGCTGACGGGAGAGATCCTCGACATCACAAGCCAGACCAATCTGCTCTCGCTGAATGCCTCCATCGAGGCGGCGAGGGCGGGTGATGCCGGCAAAGGATTTGCAGTTGTGGCAGACGAGATCCGGGCACTCGCCGACAGCAGTGCGAACACGGCAAACAATATCCAGAATATCAGCAATCTGGTGATCAGTGCGGTGGAGAAGCTTGCGGGCAATGCGGAGACGATGCTCCGGTTTGTGGATGAGAAGGTACTGCAGGATTACGATGAGTTTGTGGTGGTCGTCGAAAAGTATGAGAGTGATGCCGACAGCATGAACAGCCTGATCGAGGAATTTTCCAAAAACACAGGGGAGATCCGGGACACGATCAGCGCGATGACAACAGGGCTGAACGACATCTCCACCGCGGTCGACGAGAGCGCCAGGGGCGTGACGAATGTCGCGGAGAGTGCTGTGAGCCTGGTGTCGTCAATGGAACAGATCCAGCAGCAGACTGTCAGCAACCAGGAGATATCCCGGCGGCTGAGCAGCGAAGTCGGACGGTTCAAGAACCTCTGACCACGGACACATAAAACACATAAAACATAAGAAATGATGAAATGAAAAGAAAACAAAAAAGGACAGCGGTGTTGTCCTTTTTTATGCGCACGGCACCCAGAGGAAGAATGTCATCAAACCGATAAATCGGTTCGCTGACGGGTGCC
>CAMWOK010000329.1 GCA_947175845.1 uncultured Lachnospiraceae bacterium
GTTATGAGCTTGATAAGTCAGACAAAAAACGGATGCAGAGCGAAAGCAAGGAAGCCTCATAGAGTTTGATATGTCAGACAAAAAAACTGCTATAGAACGAAAGCAAGGAAGCTTCCAGGAGGCTATGAACTTGATATAGCTGACCAAAAATCTGTTGCAAAAACATAAACAAGAAAGTTTCCAGAAGGTTCTGAATTAGAAAAGGGGGAGTTTGGATGAAAATTGCAATGATGACAAACAGCTATCTGCCCTACACGGCAGGCGTGCCGATTTCCATACAGCGGCTGAGTGAGGGGCTGCGCAGGGAGGGCCATGAGGTGACGATCTTTGCGCCTGCGTATGATGGCGGGCGGACCGCAGACGGCGGCACAGTGCGTTACCGCTCATTCATCACAGGGATTGTGAACGGCGCGGCGGTGCCAAACTGCTTTGACCGGAATATCGGGCGCGCGTTTGAAGAAGGGAATTTTGATGTGATCCATGTGCATCATCCGATGATGATAGGGTGGACGGCGGCATACCTGTCGCGCAGATATCATGTGCCGCTCGTGCTGACGTACCACACGCGGTATGAGCAGTACCTGCATTACATCAAGGCATCCTGCCTGCGCAGTGCGGTGCCGCGGTACATGAAAAATTACATGAAGCTCTGTGACATGGTCTTTGCGCCGACGCCGCTGATGCAGGAGTATCTGTGTGAGATTGGCTGTGAGGCGCCTGTGCGGGTGCTTCCGACCGGGCTCATGGATGACAGCTTCTGCGCGGATGACGAAACAGTGGGAAGAGAGGCGGCAGTTCTGCGACAAAAGCTGCTCGGCACGGGCGGCGGCAGTCCCAAGTATCTGTTCTGCACGGTTGCACGGCTTGCGAAGGAGAAGAATCTGGAATTTCTGTTTCGCGCACTGGCGGAGCGAAAACGCGCGGCACAAAGTGCAGATTTCCGTCTTGTACTGGTGGGGGAGGGGCCGGAGGAAAAGCATCTGCGGCAGCTCGCCGTCCGGCTTGGCCTCGGGCAGGAGATCTGCTTTGCGGGGCGCGTGCCCAATGAGGAGATTAAAACGTACTGCCGCGCTGCCGATCTGTTTTTGTTCTCCTCGCTCTCGGAGACGCAGGGGATTGTGCTGCTCGAGGCCATGGCGGCGGGGACGCCGGTCGGCGCGGTGCGCGCGACGGGAGTGCGCGATATCGTTGTGGACGGCGTCAACGGATTTATGACAGATGTGTCAGAAACAGTCTTTGCCGCTGCGCTGGATTCCGCGCTGCGCAGTCCGCGGGCAGCACTGGAAAAGGGGGCGCTTGACACTGCGTACAAATACCGGGCGCAGGATATCGCAAGGCGCGCAGCAGCCGCCTACCGCGCGGCGGTTGAAGTCCGCGAATATACGGACACAATTTCTCCGGGAGGTTTCCTATTGCACAAGATTAGTGGTATACTATAAGAAACTGACTGCGAAGAAAACTACAGCTAATAAACATAAAGGGGAGAAAACATGGAAGCATATCACATTTTGATTGTCGAGGATGACAAGGAGATCCGGGAGGGAATTGAGATATATCTGAGAAATCAGGGATACAGTGTAACGCAGGCGGCGGACGGAATCGAGGGGCTTCAAAAGATCGAGTCGCAGGAGTTTCACCTCGCCATTGTCGATATCATGATGCCGCGCATGGACGGTATCACCATGATGATGAAGGTGCGCGAAAAAGGGTATGAGTTTCCGGTGATTATGCTGTCGGCAAAATCTGAGGAGGTCGACAAGATCATGGGGCTCAACATGGGGGCGGACGACTATGTGACGAAGCCCTTCACGACAATGGAGCTGCTCGCGCGGGTCAACTCGCATCTGCGCCGCTACCGGCGGTATCTCGAAGCGGTGACAGAGCAGGAGAATCATGACCGGATTCATGTGATAGGCGGTCTCGAGCTCAATGAGGACACGATTGAGGTGACAGTGGACGGAAATCTGGTGAAGCTGACGCCGATTGAGTTCAAGATTTTGCTGCTTCTGATGAAAAATCCGGGCAGGGTGTTCAGCGCCGATGAGATATACGAGCGGGTGTGGAACGAGCAGGCGATCAACACGAATACAATTATGGTACATGTCAGAAAGATTCGGGAAAAGATTGAGATTAATCCAAATGATCCAAAATATTTAAAGGTGGTGTGGGGTGTTGGATACAAGATTGAAAAACAATAAAAAGGCGCGCGGCACGGCTGTGTTTATCCTCGCTGTGGCGGCGGTGTGCTTTGCGTTTCTGGCGCGGGGATTCAAGGACAAGGTGGACTATCATTTCGCGGAGAGAGGCAGCGATTTTGAGAGTGAGGAGTTTATCAATGTGCTGCTTCAGTGCAATTATGTGCTCTACCCGGAGGTTTTGGAGAAGAGCGGCAGATCGGTCCGCGTGGAGGAGCTGTACCTCTCCTTTGAGCAGGAGGAGGTGCACGAGGAGGCCGCAGAGCAGTATTACGGCAGTAAGATGGAGTATTGGGGCAGTATCGAGGAGCTTCGCGCAGAGCAGGTGTCGATGGTGCAGAATAGCCTTCTTCGCATCAACTCCCTGTACATGACGGAGATTGGCACGAAAATCGACTATTGTGTAATTGATGGTGACACCCAGAACATCCTGAAAAACACGACAAAGGAGATTGAACTGTTAAAAGAAGGAAATACAAGCGGATACAGATATTATTTTATTACCTGCTATGATCAGAACGGGGTTCTTTCTGACATCCGTGTCAGTGAGAGCAGCGCGGAACGGTTTTTGAAAAACGCACAGATGACAGCGAACAGTTCTGATTCCCTGCTGCTCGATGACCGACAGCGGACGACAAGTTACGTGCTGGTAAACGGGGAGGACGCCGACGCATCGGATGATCCAGATGCAGAAAGTGTCTCTGAGAAGACAGTCGATGCGGATCAGGCCGTGTGCAGGGTGACTGTCACACAGACAAATCCGAAGAATGTGACGTTCATCTATGCCATGACAGAGGAACAGATGAAAAATTTTTCCTGGCTTCCGCTCTACAGGTACGATGGCACAAGAACCTGGGTAACGGAGTATATCGGGATACAGGGGCAGTGGACGATGTACGAAATGCTTGGCCTGGGCAGATATTATCAGCTGTTTCTGGCAGGGCTGGCGGGGATTGTTTTTGTTCTTGTGCGGCGCATGCCGCAGCGGACAGCGGACACAGCGGGGACGAGACACTGCGCCGAGCTTATCTGGGCGATACAGTGGATTGTGGCAGTGGGGCTCTACAACCGCGTCATCAGTTTTGTGTGTGATGTCAATGAGACAAATATGTCGTCGCAGTTTTTGCTTCTGGCTGGTGTGATGTTTGTCCTGTTTGGCGTGTGGTACTGGTGTCTGCTGAGTATTCGCAATCTGTTTATCAGTCCGCGTGGCTTTCTTGAGGAGCGGAGTGG
>CAMWOK010000330.1 GCA_947175845.1 uncultured Lachnospiraceae bacterium
GGGCTGTCATTATGACAGGAACGTCCGAACGGGGCGGCAGGCGATCGCGGCTGGATATCAGATGATCTCCGAGTATCTGTCGCCTGAGCGCATCGGAAAGCCGTTTTTCATCAGTCTCTCCATCGCGCCGCTGTTTCCGTGCGGTTTCGGTCATGCAAGGCGCTTTTCGTGCGATGCGTTCGGGACGAACGAGGACGTGGAGTACGTGCTCAACGCCCAGACCTACGCATGGTGGCAGAGCGGGCGGCTGTACGCGCTCAATGACCCGGACCATGTCTGTCTGCTGAAAGGGGTCTTTACAGACAGGGACAGTCTGGAAGGGGAGGCCAGGGCGCGCTACACTTCGGCGGTCATCGCGGGCACGGTGATGATGCTCAGCGATGATTTCGAGCGGCCTGAGGCGCGCAGACGGGCGGAACAGCTGGCGACCAACCGGGAGGTGAACATGCTCGCCGCGTCGCGGGTGTCGTTCTGCCCGGTGGAGTCGGCGGGCGCTTCCGCGTCGTCGGCGTTCACGGCTGTGGTGGACGAAAAGCAGTGTCTGGCGCTGTTTCACTGGCGGGAAGACGATGAGACGGTGCAGGTGGAGTGCGGACGCGCGGGAATCCGCCCGGGAGTCCGCTACAAGGAGCTGTGGAGCGGAGAGCAGATGCAGGATGCGGATGGCGTCATCAGCTGGAGAGCGCATGGCTGCGATGCGGTGCTGTTGAAAGAGATATAGAAGTGATGTGGAAATAATGATAAAAGGGACAGACTGGAATGGTTGATATGATTGAGAGGGTTGAAGAGAAAACGATGTGTGAGGTGGCGGTGCTTCTCGACAGTGTTGACAAGGTGAAAGACTTCGTGTCGATCGTGTCGAGATATGGCGCAGGGATGGATCTGGTCAGCGGCAGACGTGTCGTCGATGCCAAATCCATCATGAGCATCTTCTGCGCAGATCTGTCGAAGCCGCTTTCGCTCAGGATCCATGAGGAGCGCGAGCGCGCGGAGGAGATTGTCAGTGCGGTCGGACAATATGTGGTGGATCTCGAGGCGGTCTGCGACTGACCATAGGGCAAGGTGCGGGACAGCCCTGCATTCTTTTATCCGTTTTGGATAGGGGATGCAGGGCTGTTTTTATGCACAGCCCCGTGCAGTGGAGGAGATGGACATTCTCTGGCAAGGTTGTTATACTGGATCAATACATCAAAGGTCGGAACAGTGATAGCAGTAAGTCTGACCAGTTATAGAATCTAATGGTCAAAATTGGTATGTTTATTTCACAATACTTTATGAAGGAGGACTTACAAATGCAGAGAAATATGTGGAAGAAAAGAATACTGGGTCTGACGGCTGCTGCGATGGCTGTGCTCGTGACGGCGTGCGGCGGATCCGGCGCAGCACAACAGGGCGGGGCAGAGCCCTACACAGTCACGCTGGTGCTCAAGGGCTCCCAGCAGCCCGACGAGGAGCGGATCGAGCAGAAGGTGAACGAGATCCTTGAGAAGGAGCTGGACGCGCGGCTGGATCTGGTCGTGCTGCCGTGGGCAAGCGCAGACCAGCAGATCCAGCTGATGCTGGCAGGAGATGAGAAGATCGACATGCTCTACACGACAGGGACGACTGCCGTGCAGTACATGAACAGCGGGCAGATCGTCGACATGACAGCACTGATCGATGAGTACGGCACGAATCTGAAAGAACTCTTTGGGGAGGATGTGCTCAAGTCCAACAGCGTGGACGGGTTTGTGTACGGTGTTCCGAACCAGATCGAGCGCGGGAGTATTCCAGCCATCTACATGAGAAAGGACCTGGTGGAAAAGTACCAGATCGACACGTCCGCCATCCATGAGCCGAAGGATATGGAGGCAGTGTTTGAGACAGTCCAGGCGGGAGAGCCGGACATGAAGATGCTGTTCTCCGCAAACGAGGATGCGCCGCTGAGCCGCCTGTTCAACGGGGACAATCTGGCGGACAACAACTACCTTGGCGTGCTGCTGGATCAGGAGAACAGCACGACGATCGTCAACCTCTACGCCAGCGACTGGTACAGGGAGACGGCGACGATGCTGCACGACTGGTACGAGAAGGGCTACATCAGCAAGGATGCGGGAACCGACACGGAGAACTGGCGTACGGTGTGCAAGGCGGGCAATCTGTTCTCCATCTTTTTCTCGTATCATCCGGGAACGCCGGTGGAGTTTGAGAGCTCGACGGGGTATGAGTTTGTTATCGTGCCGTTTTCCGACTATCCGATCAAGAACTGTTCGACCTACAATAATGTAAATTTCTCGATTGCGCAGAATTCGGAGAATCCAGAAAAAACAATGCAGGTGCTGGATTATATCTACGGCAGTCCCGAGGTCATGAATCTCCTGAACTGGGGTGAGGAGGGCACGGACTATGTGATGGAGGATGATGCCAGCGGGATCATCAACTATCCGGAGGGCATCACGGCGGACAATGTGGGTTACAGCCTGAATCTTGGCTGGGAGCTGCCCAATCAGTTTATCGCTCACAAGTGGACGGGGTCTGACCCGCAGCTCTGGGAAAAGATGGAGGAATTTAATGCTTCCGCGAAGAACTCCAAAGCGGTCGGCTTTTTCTTTAACAGCTCGGGTTACGAGCTTCAGATAGCGGCGCTCAGCAATGTGGTCAAGCAGTATTCGGTGTCCTTAAACAGCGGTTCCGCAGACCCTGAGGTCTATATCCCGCAGTTTCTGGATGCGCTGGAGCAGGCAGGTATCGACGAGCTGATCGCTGCAAAACAGGAGCAGTTTGACGCATGGCGCGCTGGCAGATAAGGGGAGGGTTTCATGAAGAACAAAACAGACGCAAAGCATTTTCGGGAACACATTCCCTTGTATCTGATGCTGCTGCCGGGACTGGCGTACCTGCTGATCAACAACTATATCCCCATGGCGGGTATCATTATCGCGTTCAAGAAGCTGAATTTTGCCAAGGGGATCCTTGGCAGTCCGTGGGCGGAGTTTGAGAACTTTAAATTTCTGTTCAACTCGCCGGACGCATGGATCATCACGCGCAACACACTGTTGTACAATGTCGCTTTCATAATCGTGAACATGGTCGTCGGCATCGCGATCGCGATCCTGATTTGCGAGGTGCGCAGCACAAAGCTCAAAAAGCTGTACCAGAGCGCGATACTGCTCCCGTTTCTGATGTCCATGGTCATCCTCAGCTACATCGTGTACGCGCTGCTGAGCTCGGAGAACGGTCTAGTCAACAACTCGCTCCTCGCCGCGTTGGGGATCGAGGGCATCCAGTGGTATCAGGAGCCGAAATACTGGCCCTTTATATTGAGAATCGCAAAGTGATGAAAGGGTGGGGGGTCCGGAGGCCTGAGCTATATTGCCTCCATGATCGGGATCGATCCTTCTTTTTATGAGCCTCCCAGCCTGGACGGTCCCAGCAAT
>CAMWOK010000331.1 GCA_947175845.1 uncultured Lachnospiraceae bacterium
CGAACGCTATCTATGGGGGGGTGGAGGTCAGGCGGCAGGAGCCGGGGCGGGAATGCGTTATTCACCTGATGATCAAGCGCAAGCGCAACAAACTGGTCATCAGCTGCAGCAACACATGCAGGCGGGGGGAGGAGCTGGAAAACGGCCAGCCCAAACCGGAGTTTACAGGAGGAGTCGGCGTGCTGAGTATCATCAAGACCGTGGAAAAGTTTGAGGGGGAATATGATTTCAGGAATGACGACGGGGTGTTCGTGTTCCGGCTGGTGATGAATATCCCGGCGGCGGACGAGGAGAATCTGAAAGACGAAAGGAAGGATACATGATGTATCTGATAGCGCTCTGTGATGATGAGACGGCAGAATTAAATAAGACGGAGCAGATGTTAAGGCACTATGAGGAGCGGCATTCTAAGACAGAGTTTGTGATAGAGCGGTTTGAGTGTGCGGACGCACTGATCGGCAGGGTCCGGGAAGCGTATGCGCCGGATTTGATCCTGATGGATATCTATATGCCGGGAAAGCTGGGGATTGAGGCGGCGCATGAGCTGCGCGCCATGGGAAACAGGGGCAGGATTATCTTTCTGACGACCTCTAGGGATCACGCGCTGGACGCTTTTGGCGTGGAGGCGTCACAGTATCTGGTGAAGCCGATCTCGGAGAAAAAGCTGTTTGCGGTGTTGGACAAGGTGCTTGGAGAGATTGAGGCGGTGCGCCGAAAATATGTGCTGCTGCGCATCGACGGCAGGATACAGCGCGTGGCGGTCAATGACATCGTGTGCTGTGAAGCGCAGGGGAAATCGCAATGCCTGTATTTGGCAGACGGGACGCAGTGCGGGCTCCGCCGCACCATGGCGGAAATTTATGAGATGCTTGCCCCATACCGGGAGTTTTCGCGTGTGGGGGTTGCCTACATTGTGAATCTGGAGCATGTCGACAGCCTGAGCGCGCGGGAGGTGCAGATGGACAACGGAAAAAAAATCTATCTGCCGCGCGGATCCTATCAGCCGCTGCGGGAGCGGTATTTTGGGTATTATTGTGAGGATAATGAGGTGTTGTAGGATGGTTGATATTTATTACGTGGAGGAGGATAAAAATATATCCCGGGCAGTGAAGGAATTTCTGTCGCGCGCCGGCTACCAGGTGTGGGTTTTTCCGACCATCGAGGATATCCGGCAGGCTCTGCGCAATATGATTCCTGCATTGGTGCTGGTGGATTGGAATATGCCGGACGGAAATGGGAACCGCCTGTGTCAGTGGATTCATCAGACATGCAGAGAAGTACCGGTTATCTTTATCGCGGCGCGCGGCGGTCTCCATGGGGTGATGCCGGATGGTTATGTGGTAAAGCCTTTTGAGCTGGACGCACTGCTTTTGCGCATCCAAAACCGAATGCGCAAAAGGGAGCAGGACACAAGGCAGTATTTGTCCTGCGGCACAATATCGCTTGAACGAAATCAAATGAAAGTGTTCTGCAGTGGAGACGAAATAAGGCTCAATTCGTCTGAATACCGGATCTTACTGTACCTGATGCAGAACAAGGGAAGGGCAGTCACCAGAAAACGGCTGATGGAGCTCGTCTGGGATAAAAAAGGGAACACGCCCAGTGATAACACGCTCACAGTGACTATGAAGCGTCTGCGCGAAAAGCTGCGTCAGCCAGCCTGCCTGAAAACAGTCCACAGAGTCGGTTATCGCATGGAGGATGTGGATTAAGGAAGAGCCAAGCACTGCGGATCATGTGAGAAAGTGCGCCGCTGTCACTTTTGTGGAGCAGTGGAGATGTATTGTAATAGTAAGGGGAAGACGCGCCGAAAAGCCGTCGGATTTTTGCCAGCCAAATAGAATATTGGACGAACAAGCCTGATGCAGTGTGGAAACTGTCATCAGGTTTTTTATGTGCAGGCCCCGTAGCAGAACTATGCAGCAGCAAAAGATAAATCTTCTCTGCCCGATTGTGTGCGGGGAAAGATACAATTTGTTTATTTTGTATTTCTGAGAATAACTTTAGCGATAATTTCGCTAAAGTTGCATAGCGAATATTTCACTAAGATATGATGATATATGAGGTGATGATATGCATTATGCACGGTTGAGGAATTTGAGGGAAGATGGAGACATGACACAGAAGCAGCTGGCGGCGAAGCTGCACTGCAGCCAGAGGGTCTACAGCAATTATGAGAGAGGCGATGTGGATATTCCGACAGAGGTTTTGATCAGTCTTGCTTTTATTTATGATACGAGTATTGATTATATATTGGAGTTGACGGACGTGGAGGTTCCGTATGCGAGAAGGGCGAGGAGGGCGTAGAGAAGATCTGTGGGATACACATAGCAGCAGGGGATATATGAATATACAAAGGGGATAAGCCATGATTCGTCAATTAGGGATTATGTTGTGCAAAGAACGTGAGAAAAAGAAAGAGACACAGAAAAATGTCGCAGAGGGGATTATCAGTATAGCCGAGCTGAGCAGGGTTGAGTGCGGAGAACAGGAGATTGATTACTTTACACTGCAGGCGTTGTTCGAGCGTCTGGGAAAATCAATTGATAAGCTGGAGCTTGCAGTATCAGGTGGTGAGTACGAGTCAATTTCATATCGGATTGAGATTGAGCGCAGCATTGAAACCTGGGACGACAAGGCACTGACAAAACTGCTGGCGCAATATTATAAGTGTAACTCTGAAAAAAGCCCGATACACAGGCAGTACAAAATGGCGATGGAAGCGATGGCATGTTATGTGAGAGGGCGGGATTATACATCCTGTATGCATTTGATGGAACAGGCGCTTTCTGTCACACAGCACAGGGACTGGAGACAGATGGTCAGGCTTGGATACTTCTGCAATCAGGAGATTCGAATAATTCTGGCAATCATATACTGCCAGTGGAAGCTGGGGGAGACAGATGGACTCATAGAACGTCTGGAACAGTTAGGCAGCTGTATTCTGCATCACTATACAGACACAGAGGAACAGGTAAAGGTATACCCTTACTGTGCATGGCTGCTGGGGCAGCTTTATTTGGATCAGAATGAGCCGGAGGAGGCGTACTCCGTGTGCAAAAAGGGAAAGAAATCTCTCATAGAAAATGGTTCTCTAAGCCCACTGTGGGAGATCCTGGAACTGGAGGCAGACTGTCTTGAGCGGATGGGAAGGTGCGCCGAACTTTCCCAGTGCAGAAAGTATCAGGAGGCAGTGCTGTTTATATACGAAGCGGCTGACACAAAGTTTGAATCCAATATGATGGCTGCGTTTATGAAAAGCAGTTTTCAGGGAGAGTTTGTCATCACAAATGAGCTGGTGAGGGATCTGCGGGAGGCACAGGGGATTTCTCAGGAAGTTCTGTGTGCGGATGTCTGCACACAGGAGACTTTGTCAAGGATCGAACAAGGCAAGCGCAATCCGAACAAAAA
>CAMWOK010000332.1 GCA_947175845.1 uncultured Lachnospiraceae bacterium
CGCAGACGCATCTCCTCCTCCTTGATGCCAAGGCTCAGAAGCCAGTCGCGGCAGAAGCCCCTCCAATACTGGAACCACTCAAGATCCGTTCCCGGCTCGCAGAAGAACTCAAGCTCCATCTGTTCAAACTCTCTTGTGCGGAATGTAAAGTTGCCCGGCGTAATCTCGTTTCGGAAGGATTTTCCGATCTGGCCGATGCCGAACGGAATCTTCTTTCTGGAAGTTCTCTGAACATTTTTAAAGTTCACAAAAATACCCTGCGCTGTCTCAGGTCTCAGATAAACCGTATTCTTGGCGTCCTCTGTGACACCCTGGAACGTCTTGAACATCAGGTTAAACTGCCTGATATCGGTGAAATTGTGCTTGCCGCAGGTCGGACAGGAAATCTGCTTCTCCTCGATAAAATTTTTCATCTCCTCCTGCGAGAAAGCATCGATCGGCTTGTCCAGTGTCATGCCATTCTCACTTGCGTAATCCTCGATCAGCTTGTCCGCGCGGAATCGCTCATGGCACTCCTTGCAGTCCATCAGCGGATCAGAGAAACCGCCGAGATGACCGGACGCCACCCACGTCTGCGGATTCATCAGTATGGCGCAGTCTACACCCACATTATAAGGATTCTCCATGATGAACTTCTGCCACCAGGCTCGCTTCACGTTGTTTTTCAACTCGACGCCAAGATTTCCGTAATCCCATGTGTTGGCCAGTCCGCCGTAAATCTCAGAACCAGGATACACAAATCCCCTGCTTTTTGATAGAGCTACAATTTTGTCCAATGTCTTTTCCATTTCGCGTTCTCCTAACCTCATAATTTTCTATATTCATTACTTAAATACAATAATCTTATATCCCTCTGAAAGGGTCACATCCGCGCTCTTCTTTCCGACTGCGGCGACGCTGTCACCCACATACAATATCTCATCAAAACAATCCACACGGATCTGTTCCGCTTCCTGCTGCCCGCTGCTTCCCAATATCACAATGTGGTTATCTCCCATACCCAGCAGCTCCGGTTTTGATATTGTCGTATTTCCAGATTTGTCCGATACCGCCCTCAAACTCACATTCAAATCAAAGCCTGCCATGTTTGCAGCCTGTATCGTTCCCGCAAAAAATTCCTCCTGGTTAAAGCCCGCATAGGTCTGATAGTCCCCATATTCCATGAGCACCTTCACGACGCCGTCCTTTGCCTTACAGCTCTTTAAATCCACCTTTGCTGTCACATTCTCGGCCTTGTACTCGCTGATGGACGTCTCAATCATGGTCTTTAAGCCTTCTTCATCATAGTAGTTCTCCACAAAGTCTTCAATGATGCTGCACGATATGCTTCCATCCTTGTTGACTATAACCGACGATGTCGTCGCGGCCACCTCGTCTTTTACTTCTGGTGTTCCCTGCTGCTCCTTTTCTCCACATGCCACGAGTCCCAGCATGCACAGACACAACATCAGAATTACAGATTTTCGTATCATATTCAGTTTCTTCATAAAAATCCCCCATAAAAATATTACGTTTCATTATAATCAATATTTTCCAGTATTTCAAGACTTTTAAAATTTTTATCCATAATTCTTTTGCACATCTTTTTACTGTACCGCCCTAACTCCTGCAAAACCTCCTCCTTCACATGAAACGAGAAAAGCTTTTCAACGGGCGTTTTCATTATGTAATCAACAGTGTAGGCCGCGGTCTTTGTGAGTCCGTCATGCGCGCCCACGCCTGGAAACTCTCCGTTCAACATAATCGCCTTGAGCTCGAACACACACCTTACCAGGCGATTTTCAAAATTGGGAGCGCTCAGCGCCCGAAGCGACTGATACAGAAGCTTTAGCATCCCTGTCTCGTCATTGTTCTCCCGCGTGTAATAATCGCAGATTTCCAGGAAGTACATCCCATAGTAAGCTCCTGTAAAATCCTGCCGCAGCTCCTCAAAATAATTGGTAATTTCCGCATCCGCCACATTGTAGGAGCTTCTTCCGGCGTACAGCTTGAACTGACCGAATGAAAAAGGATTGGCGGGCGCCATCAGCCTGCTGCCAGGGCGCCTGGAACCCTTGGCAAAGGCTGATATCTTCCCTCTTTCTCTGGTGAGAAGAACGACTCTTCTATCGTACTCCCCAATCGGTTCTGCTTTGATAACGATCCCTGTCACTATCACAAAGTCCTGTATTCCCGCGCTCATCTATCTCTCCTGCCCTACTCTCGGTTCTTTCCATATCCGGATGCCCTTTGTAAGCCAGATAATCGTATACCTGTCCTGTCTGCATAAACCGGCTCCATCCATCCTCGTGCATTGATTGTCCCTGCCCTTCCTATATCGTATCGTATCAGCTTATACAATGCTGGTCTTCTGAATATAAGCTACATTACCAGTATACCCGCACGAAATAATCTTATGTTTCACTTGCCTATTTTGCTGATAACAATACTGCACGAAACATTAAGGTATTTCGTGTGGATTATATTAGGGTGTGCTTATGGGACAATTTTATTCATTATGTTACTTCATTTTCTTTCGGGTCATATCCAAAATTCCTGATCAGATAGTCGCTGTCGCGCCAGTCCTTCTTCACCTTCACCCACAGTTGGAGATTGACATGCTGCTCGAGCAGCTCCTCAATCTCAGGGCGTGCCAGAGACCCGATCTTTTTGAGCATCTGGCCACCTTTCCCGATAATAATGCCTTTGTGGGAATCCTTTTCGCAGATGATTGTGGCATCGATATCGACAATTTTTTTCCCGAACTTCATGGACTCGATTGTGACAGCCACGCCGTGCGGAATCTCCTCGTCGACGCTTCTGAGCACTTTTTCCCGAATCAGCTCCGCCACAATCTGTCTCGTGGGCTGATCTGTAATTGTATCTTCATCATAAAATGCCGGTCCGTACGGCAGGTATTTCATAATCTGTGCGATCAGCACTTCGGTATTGTCCTTTTTCAGCGCTGAGACTGGCACGATCTCCGCAAAATCAAGCTCCTTTCTGTAGGTGTCAATGTACCCGAGAAGCTGCTCTCTTTTCACGGTATCGATCTTGTTGATCACCAGAATAACCGGCGTCTTCACTTTCCTGAGCTGTTCGATAATGTGCTGCTCCCCCGCACCAATGTAGTCTGTCGGCTCCACCAGCCACAGGACGACATCCACCTCCCTCAGACTGTGTTCTGCCACGTTGACCATATAGCTTCCAAGCTTGTTCTTTGCCTTGTGGATGCCTGGTGTATCCACAAAGACAATCTGTCCCTCGTCGGAGGTATAGACTGTCTGTATGCGGTTTCTGGTGGTCTGCGGCTTCTTTGATGTGATCGCAATCTTCTGTCCAATCAGACAGTTCATCAGCGTCGATTTTCCCACATTAGGTCTGCCGATCAGCGCTGCAACGCCCGCCTTGTGCGGTTCGTG
>CAMWOK010000333.1 GCA_947175845.1 uncultured Lachnospiraceae bacterium
CCGTGATTCCCTTGAACCGGACCGGCTGCTGAAAGGCAAAGCTGATCCCCAAATTCGCCCGCTCTGTGATGGACAGCGCCGTGATGTCCTGCCCCTCGAAAAAAATCTGCCCCTCCGTCGGCTGTATAATTCCGGCAATCATCTTTGCAAGGGTCGATTTGCCGCCCCCGTTGGGTCCGGTGATCGCCGTAAACCGGTCATCTATTTTTAAGTCGATATGATTTAATATATCCTTTCCATTTTCATCATCAACGTGGTAGGATATATTCTTTAATTCTAGCACGTCCCCGCGCCTCCTCTCCGTTTCCTTCCCTGCGTTTATTATATGACAATTCTTATACGCTCTTTCAGTATAACCAATATTTTACAAAAAAGCGACTGTTTTTTCAAATATTCATATGAAAACTGTAACAGTTTCCTGCCACAAACATCATATCGTCACACCAAAACAGATCTCCTGTCCGCCTTCCTGCTCGGTCAGCTCCACTGTAATTTCCCCTTTGTGGCGCCTTGCAATCTGGTTTGCCTGATACAGGCCAAGCCCTCTTCCCTCGCGGTTTTTCTTGGTCGTGTAGCCCTTTTCAAAAAAATGAGCGATTTCGCTCATCGTGAGATCTTCCACCTGATTTTTTATCGCAAAGGACAGTTTGTCATTCTGTGCGTCCAGCACCATCTCCACTCTGTTACGCTGGGGCGTCGCCGCCTCAAACGCGTTGTCCGTCAGCGTCCCTATGATCTCGACAAGCGCATGTTCTGACACAGGTGTCACAATTTCCTGGCTGAGCACCTGTATGTCGATGTCGATATATCCCGGAGCGCTGATAATCTTACTGTACAGAAATCCCGCCAGTATCTTGTCGGATATGCGCAGCAGCGCCGGATTACAGCGGGATTTATCGCCGTAAATCTCCTTGCAGTACGCGGACTGCGCCCGGACAAGCTCGTCGTAATTGTCGATTGTCACATGCATGTTTAAGATCGCGTTCATGTGATTGTCAAACTCATGCTGCCGCGCCCGGATATCCTTGGTCAGCTCCTCAAGCGGTTTTATGTAGAGTTTGTATAGTTTCAGTTCCTGCTCCTGCCGCCTCAGCGCTGCGCAGTTCTGCGACCAGTCAAAAAAACCGAGTATAATGACGGAAAAAACAATGCCGAACAACACCATCACCTTGATGTTGAGTGTCTGGCTCAGATACAGATCAACCAGCAGATACAATGTGATAATCAGCGCAAACACGCAAAAGATTCTGTATAAAAATTTTCTGCCAAGCTCAGCCATCCCCATACGCTCCCCTCATCCTGCTTTTATAACTGCAGCCGTTGTCTGATATGACTTTTGTACGTGATTCCTATCTCCACCTGGTCCCCGTTTTTCATGCATATCAGGCCGTTGACGATATCCACATAGTCAATGTAGTCCTGGTTCACGACACACATGCGGTGCACCTGCAGAAACTGTTCCGCCGGCAGCCTGGGCAGAAGCTGCTTTATGGAGAGATACAAAACTTTCATCTCTTCTTTTAACAGCACAAACTCAACGCCTCTTGGAACCGCCCTGACGCACACGATATCCTTGCAGAACAGCTTGTAATTGACGCCGTCCTTCTTCACGATCACAGACGCGTCCCGCGACTCTCCCTGCCGGGACAGAAACAGCAGCTTTCCAACCAGTTTCCGGATATCCTCCTCGTTGTACGGTTTCACAAGAAACTGATAACAGTGCAGTTCCCTGTAAGCCGTCAGCTCCATGTTTGCCAGTGAGGTTATCATCACAATCGGCGTGAAGGCATACTCTTTACGCATGCGCACCTCGCGCGCAAAAAGGATTCCCGAAAGATCGTCCTTGTCGTCCATGTTCAGGTTGATATCAAGCAAAAAAGCCTGAAAGGGCGGCTGCGCTTCCCTGTCAAGCGCAGCCCTTGCCTCCTCCAGACTGTTAACCGGAACAGCACACACGCAATCTGATACCTTTTCTACCATCACAGTAATCGCATCCAGACAGTCCTTACTGTCCTCCAGTATCAGGATCTTTGTCATGTTGATTGTCCCCCTCTTTATTACAGTTCGCAAAGTTCCCGCGGATATTGTATCTTTTGAGAACTGCCAGCCCGAACGGGCCGTCTTACTTTACAATCTCTCCGACAGATTTCACAAGCCCTGCTACTCCCTGGATCTCTGAAGGGATGATAATCTTTGTGGCAGTGCCGTTTGCAGCCTTCTCAAACGCCTCAAGCTTCTTGATGGTGAGAACCGCCTCGTCAGCTCCCGCATCCCTTAAGAACTTGATACCTTCTGCATTCGCCATCTGCACGACGCGGATTGCCTCCGCCTGGCCTTCTGCCTCGCGGATTCTCTTTTCCTTCTCGGCCTCCGCGCGCAGAATTGCCGCCTGCTTCTCTGCCTCCGCCTCAAGGATTGCCGATTCCTTCTTACCCTCTGCAACCAGGATGGTCGATTTCTTCTCACCCTCTGCGCGCAGAATCGCCTCACGACGCTCGCGCTCTGCCTTCATCTGCTTCTCCATCGCATTTCTGATGGCCTCCGGCGGGATGATGTTCTTCAACTCAACACGGTTGACCTTGATTCCCCAGGGGTCCGTCGCGACGTCAAGCGCCGAGCGCATACTTGTGTTGATCGTTTCCCTCGACGTGAGTGTCTGGTCAAGTTCCATCTCACCGATAATGTTTCTGAGTGTCGTCGCCGTCAGCTTCTCGATTGCCATGATCGGATTGTCGACGCCGTACGCGTACATCTTCGGGTCTGTAATCTGGAAAAACACCACGGTGTCAATCTGCATTGTCACGTTGTCTTTCGTGATAACCGGCTGGGGCGGGAAATCCACCACCTGCTCCTTCAGATTCACTTTCTTGGCAACCCGGTCAAGAAACGGAATCTTGATGCGCAGTCCCACACTCCATGTGGTACTGTAGCCGCCAAGCCGCTCAATGACATACGCAGACGCCTGCGGTACAATGCGCACATTCGACGCAAATATGATTACAAATGTAAAAAATATTGCCAACACAATCCATGCCATACGATTCTCTCCTCTCACACTTCATACAACTTCCTAAACCTTTCATTCGGCGGCCATCCTCGTGTCAGACCTCCTCATACTTTTCGACAATCAGCCTCACGCCCCGGATGTCGACGACCTTCGCCAGACTTCCCGCCGCGATCTTGAGTTTGTCATCAGCAGTGCGCACTGTCCATTCCTGACCATTTACCACGGCACAGCCTCTTCCGGCAATATTGTCCACATCCTGCGTGATTCGCACTACCTTGCCGATAACCCCTTCATAATTTGTCCTTGTGCGCGAATTATTTATGTATTTTATCGCAAAAGGTCTTGTGAAGAGCAGCATACCAAACGATACCAGCAAAAATACAGCCATCTGGAG
>CAMWOK010000334.1 GCA_947175845.1 uncultured Lachnospiraceae bacterium
AAAAAAATTTACCTGCCTGCCCGGTAGAAACTACTTTAATGCTTATCAGTGACCGCTGGAAAGTTCTTATTATCCGTGATTTATTAGACGGTACAAAACGATTCGGAGAAATAAAAAAATCGGTTGGAAATGTATCTCAAAAAGTTTTAACTGCTAATTTGCGCTCAATGGAAGATAGCGGGTTACTTACCCGAAAAGTATATCCAGAAGTGCCGCCACGGGTAGAATATACTTTAACCCAAACGGGGTATAGCCTAAAACCTATTTTAGACGCTATGGTAGAGTGGGGAACGGAGTATAAAAAGAAAAATAGTTAGTATGTACTATGGAGCTTTATCATTCATAATGCTTGTCTTTTGGTCTTTGGCTTCTTTGGTTCAGAATAGTGTAGTGCTGGCGGTCTATCGCTTGTTTTCGGTTGCTTGCTTCTTTACCGTACATGAGCATACACAAAAGGTACATATCAGGAGATTTTTCCTTCCATATGGACAGGCCTTCAAACAGATCGCTCCTGCCTGCGTACTTATTGGAAAAAAGCATCTGCTGTTCCCACAACAGATGCTTTTTGATTCCGGTCTCTTATTCAGTTAGAGCGACAGCCCCTGAATCACTGACGCAAGCGTGTCCGCCGACGCCTTCAGCTTTGCCTGCTCCTCCTCATTCAGCGCGATAGGCACTCTGGTCTGCACGCCGTCCTCACCCAGCACAGCCGGCATACTGAGCGCGATGCCCTCAATGCCGTACTCGCCGTGTATCATGCGCGATATCGGCAGAATCGAGCGCTCGTTGCGCACGATCGACTCGCAGATACGTCTCACGGACATTGCAATGCCATAGTAGGTCGCTCTCTTTTTGGAGATAATCTCATAGGCGCAGTTCTTGACCTCCGCTGCAATCCGCTCCATGGATTCCTCGTGGCGGAAGTGCCCTCTCAGCTCACAGAAATCATTCAAAGGCACACCGGACACATTCGCGCTGCTCCACGCGGCGATCTCACTGTCCCCATGCTCCCCGATAATAAAGGCGTGCACACTCTTGCTGTCCACATCCAGATGCTCCCCGAGCTTGTATTTTAACCGCGCACTGTCCAGCACGGTCCCGGAACCGATAACCCGATCCTCCGGCATGTTGCTGAGCTTGCACGCCACATAAGTAAGAATATCGACCGGGTTGGATACGATCAGCAGAATCCCCTGATAATTTCTGCTTGCAATCTCCGGGATGATGCTCTTGTAGATGCCTACATTTTTGTGTACCAGATCAAGCCGCGTCTCATCCGGCTTCTGGTTTGCCCCCGCTGTGATAATCACAATCGCCGCGTCGACAATGTCGTCATAACCGCCCGCATAGATATCCACATGCCCGATAAACGGAATGCCGTGCGCAATGTCAAGCGCCTCGCCCTCCGCCTTGTCGTGGTCCGCATCAATCAGCACCATCTCGGAAAACAGCCCGCTCTGCATCAGGCAGAACGCCGTCGCGGAACCCACGAATCCACATCCCACAATCGCTACCTTTCTGTTGTTGATCACTACATCTTTCATTGACTTACCCCTCCTTGTATTCTATCTCAATATAGTATTCCCATGATTGGCCATATAATGCATTCCCACTGGGCTATATTCATCTGAAACCTGCACGCTCGAGCACAAACCCGTTGGAAGTCACATGCGCCACCTGATTTCCAAGCTCATCGCAGACCGTCACTTCGTAATAGCAGGTCTTTCTTCCCTCTTTCACCTTGTGCGCCTCTGCAATGAGACGCGTTCCCCTCGCCCTTCCGAGAAAGGTGATGGAGGCACTGAGCGAGACCTGCGGATTTTTATTCCAGTTGGAAGCCACCGCAAAAGCAAAATCTGCCAGTGTAAAAATCGCGCCCCCCATCACCTCCCCCAGCGCATTGCGGTGCGTCTCTTTCAATTCCATGGAACATTTCGCATAACCTTCCTCCACGGAATCAATCACCGCCCCGTTTGCCGTCGCAAAACAATCTTGCGAAAACCGCTCCCGCACCCGGGCAAGCGTCAATTCTGTTTCCTCTGACGAACCCTGCTGTATCTCCTGCATAGCTTCCTCCCTGATAGCTCCTCCACACTCTCCTGCAGATCGCGTCCCTGCCGCGCGGCACATCGCCCGACGACAGTTCACTCACGCGCAGCCCCATGTCTTTTAGCACACACCGCACAGGGCCAAAAAGCATGGTCAAAAACCATGCCCTTCTGCAACAACACCTTACTTTACTACCATACCCAGCGTCCCCATGATGTATTCAATTTCCCGGTCCACCGCCTCCGCTGTCAGGCCGGTGGTCTGCGTCGACACCCTGAGTCCCTCCAATGTATATAAAATACTGCGGGCCGCCTCCGCCGCGTCCTCGCAGACCATCCACTCCTGCTCCACACCCCTGGCAATCAGCCGCTCCAACGCTGCCGCCAGCTGGTCAAACTGCTTTTTTACCACGCCGCTTCTGCCGGATGCCCTATTTTCAAACATATATTCATACGTTGCAGCTATGAGACTCTCCTTCTTCTTCAAAATCGCCTTTTTCTGCTCTTCGAGAAACAGAAGCAAGATCTCTCCCGGCGTGGAACCGGAAGTGTCAAGCACGCTCAGCACCGCATCAAGCCCTGCGCGCTCCTCCTCAAGAACCGCCTCAAAAAGCTCCTTCGTGCTTGAAAAATACAAATACAGACCTCCGCGGCTGATGTCACAGGCATCCACGATATCCTTCATCGTGACCGCCCTGTAACCATTTTTATAAAAAACACTTCTCGCTCTCTCCAAAATGTACTTTCTTTTCTGTAGTGATTTGTCCCCCATGCTGCACGCTCCTTAATATTCCAGTGGCCTGCTGATTTCCATCAGCTCTTTCAGCTTCAGAAGAAGCGCGAGATACACTCCGTTCTGGACGCCCTCCGCCCAGACAGCCCCCTTCACATTCCCGCGGAGAACATACTTGGAAAGAATATCTCCCAGCACGGTTATCTCCTGCAGGGAACAGGCACCGATCACGCGAAGCTCATCTGCCACTGTCCTGATGCGGTAACGCGACAACGTATACATATAATTCCTGTTGATAAAATCGGTCGTCTTTGCCTCCCTGATGAAGCCGAGCAGTGTGGAATCATAGGTCGGAACTGCGATGGAACTCTTCTCGATCCCCTCGCCACTGTAAACGCTCGTCGTCACTGTGCCGCTCTTCTCCTGAAGCCACGAAAGATACCGCATCAGCCGCGCCACGTCATCCTTGTAACAAATGATAATCTCATCCCTTGAAAGTCTCAAGTTCTCCTGCATATGCCTTCCTCCCCTGCATCGTGATAGTTCTATTTTAACATAAAACAGAAAAAAGTACAGCCATTCTTGTCAAAATTTGTCTCCC
>CAMWOK010000335.1 GCA_947175845.1 uncultured Lachnospiraceae bacterium
TCAGATCGTACAATCCGACAACTTATGAATGGGTATGGCTGAACTGTTACAATTTTTGGAAAATGCGCGCAAAATTTTATTGCATAATCTGACGGCGTGTGGTATACTATCTGAGTGTGCTGTGAGTACGGCGCGCAGGTCAGCTGATACCCAGTGTCGGGAAGCTCCAACCCAGACTTGGTATAGAGCGGTTATAAGAGATTGATTTATGGAGGGTTTTTACAATGATTTCTAAGGAAAAAAAGCAGGCGATTATCGCTGAGTATGGCAGACAGCCCGGCGATACAGGTTCACCGGAAGTACAGATTGCTATTCTGACAGCAAGAATCCAGGAGCTGACAGAGCACTTGAAGAACAATCAGAAGGATCATCACTCAAGACGTGGTCTTCTGAAGATGGTTGGTCAGAGACGTGGTCTTCTGGACTACTTGAAGGGAACCGACATCGAGGGATATCGTGCTCTTATTGAGAAGCTTGGTATCAGAAAGTAATTTTTGAATACTTATGCATTTGAAGGAGCGGAATTATCCGCTCCTTTATGTACATTCAATACTTTGTGACAAAGCTGCGCGGATGGCATGGATGGAGGGGCTGATATTATGCAGGATGGGAGCTTGGCTCGAGACCGCTGAAAAGGTTATGAGTGCTCGTAGGTTTTTCAGTAGTTTCGGCGGGTTCGGTCTGTGTGTAACATCCTTCCCCATGAAAAAGAGAGCAGGATATTTTTACAGGAAGATGGCTCTGTGTGATGCAGAGGTGATATGAATTTTCAAATTGATTAAAAAGAGAAGGAGAATGGAGACTATATGGAATACATGACATTCAGTGAAAAGAGAGACAAGTCCTACAAGGCTTATAGTATGGAGCTGGCAGGACGCACATTGACCGTGGATATCGGAAGGGTGGCAGCGCAGGCAAACGGAGCGGCGCTGATGCATTACGGCGACACGACAGTGCTCTGCACGGCCACCGCGTCGGAAAAACCAAGAGACGGGATTGATTTCTTCCCGCTTTCCGTGGAGTACGAGGAGAAGCTTTACTCCGTGGGCAAGATTCCGGGAGGATTTAACAAGAGGGAAGGCAAGGCGAGCGAGAATGCAATCCTCACAAGCCGCGTGATCGACAGGCCGATGCGCCCGCTGTTCCCGAAGGATTACAGAAATGATGTCACACTGAACAATATGGTTATGAGCGTGGATCCCGAGTGCCGCCCGGAGCTGGTGGCAATGATCGGCTCCGCGATTGTCACATCCATATCCGACATTCCGTTTGACGGTCCCTGTGCGACGACACAGATGGGACTTGTCGACGGGGAGTATGTGGTAAACCCGAATCAGGAGCAGTGGAAAAATGGCGATCTGCAGCTCACAGTAGCGTCCACAAGCCAGAAGGTCATCATGATTGAGGCCGGTGCAAACGAAGTGCCGGAGGAAAGGATGATTGAGGCGATCTACAAGTGCCATGAGATCAACCAGACAATCATTGCGTTCATCAACCAGATTGTGGCTGAGGTCGGCAGGGAGAAGCACTCGTACACAAGCTGTGCAATCCCTGAGGAGATGTTTGCAAGAATTAAGGAGATTGTACCTCCGGAAGAGATGGAGGTTGCCGTATTTACAGACGAGAAACAGGTGCGGGAGGAGAACATCCGCAAGATTACCGAGAAGCTTGAGGAGGCATTTGCCGAGAACGAGGAGTGGCTTGCCATGCTCGGAGAGGCAGTTTACCAGTACCAGAAAAAGACGGTGCGCAAGATGATTCTGAAGGATCACAAGCGTCCTGACGGGCGTGCGATCACGCAGATCCGCCCGCTTGCAGCCGAGATCGACATCATTCCGAGAGTGCATGGCTCTGCAATGTTCACGCGCGGACAGACACAGATTTGTACGGTCACGACGCTGGCGCCTTTGTCTGAGGTGCAGAAGATTGATGGGCTTGACGAGAATGAGACAGCCAAGAGATACATGCATCACTATAACTTCCCGTCGTATTCCGTGGGCGAGACAAAGCCCTCAAGGGGACCGGGAAGGCGTGAGATTGGACATGGCGCTCTGGCGGAGAAGGCGCTTGTGCCGGTGCTTCCGACCGAGGAGGAGTTCCCGTACGCAATCCGCACTGTCTCGGAGACGTTTGAGTCAAACGGTTCCACCTCGCAGGGTTCCATCTGCGCGTCAACCATGTCGCTGATGGCGGCAGGCGTGCCAATCAAAAAGCCTGTGGCAGGTATTTCCTGCGGTCTGGTGACGGGCGAGTCAGATGACGACTATCTTGTGCTGACAGATATTCAGGGGCTTGAGGACTTCTTTGGCGATATGGACTTCAAGGTTGCCGGCACAAAAGAAGGTATCACGGCAATTCAGATGGATATCAAGATTCACGGTCTGACCAGACCGATTGTCGAGGAGGCAATTGCAAAGACAAAGGATGCCAGAATGTACATTCTCAACGAGATTATGATTCCGTGCATCAGCCAGCCAAGACCTACGGTCGGTGAGTTTGCGCCGAAGATCATCCAGACGAGGATTGACCCGGAGAAGATCGGCGATGTGGTTGGTCAGAGAGGCAAGACCATCAACACGATCATCGAGCAGACCGGCGTGAAGATTGATATCTCGGACGACGGCTTTGTGAGCATCTGCGGCACAGACCAGAAGATGATGGACAAGGCATGTGAGATGATCAAGATTATCACAACCGATTTTGAGGCTGGTCAGGTGTTTAAGGGCAAGGTTGTCAGCATCAAGGAGTTTGGCGCATTTCTTGAGTTTGCACCCGGCAAGGAGGGCATGGTGCACATCTCCAAGATCGCAAAGGAGCGCATCAACCACGTTGAGGATGTGCTGACGCTCGGCGATGTCGTCACCGTTGTGTGCCTGGGCAGGGACAAGATGGGACGCATCAGCTTCTCCATGAAGGATGTGGCACAGCAGTAATAAAAAAATATCAGGGAGACACTCTTTCGAGGAGCGTCTCCTTTTTGTTTATGCTCCTTGCATTTTTTTGAAACTTTTCAGAAAGCCGTTACCCCATATAAGTGAAGGGGATAAAAAAGCCCCTGACCCGGTACGACACAGTGCCATGGATATCCTATAGGTAATGTAGCAGTTACCAATGTTAAAATACCGGAGGAGACACAATGAAACAGGAAGAACTGGAAAATTATATTGGTACATACGGCAGGGAGCTATATTCGTTTTGCTGTTGTGTGACGCGGAACCGTCAGGAGGCGGATGACTTGTATCAGGACACATTTCTCAAACTGTATGAGCTGGGGGAAAGTGTGGTCATCCGGACAAATCACAAAAGCTTTATGATGTTCGTTGCGCTCAATCTCTACAGAAATGTAAGGAGAACGCTGTCTGTGCTGCAGCGGATT
>CAMWOK010000336.1 GCA_947175845.1 uncultured Lachnospiraceae bacterium
ACCAGTCGACCGGAACCGTGATGATTCTCGACAACTCGACGACCGGCATGACCGGGTTGTAGACCATGTTCATCAGGGAGTTGACGCCTGTGTGGAGGAACGTGGAGTCGCCGATCAGCGCAACCCAGTTTTTGATGTAGTCCTTTCCCTTTGCTTTCTCCATGCCGTGCAGGGTGGAGATCGATGCGCCCATGCAGACGGTCGTGTCGATCACGTTGAGCGGTGCAACCGCGCCGAGCGTGTAGCAGCCGATGTCGCCCGCGCCGTGGATACCGAGCTTTTTCAGGACGGAGAAGGTGCTTCTGTGCGGACAGCCGGGGCAGAGGATGGGAGGGCGCGCCGGAACCTGCGCTGGCGCTGCGGTCTCTATCTTCATGCCGAGCACGCGCTCGCGAATCATGTTGGCGCTGTACTCGCCCTGCAATGTGAACAGTTCCTTGCCGGTGCACGCGATACCCCACGATTTGACCTGCTCCTCGATCAGGGGCTCAAGCTCCTCGAAAATATAGAGCTTGTCCACCTTTGAGGCAAACTCTTCGATCAGTTTTCGGGGCAGCGGGTGCACCAGACCGAGCTTTAACACGCTGGCATTGGGCATCGCCTCCGCGACAAAGGTATAGGGAATGCCGCTGGTGATGAACCCGACGGAGGTATCTTTGTAGATGGCTTTGTTGATCTCAAATCCGCACGCGTCCTCCGCCATCTGCCGCAGACGGTTCTCCACGTGCACGTGGCGTCCCTTGGCATTTGCGGGCATCATGACGTGTTTTGCCGCGCTGCGCTCATAGGGCTTGTCGGGAATTTCCTGCCGCTCCTCGAGTGTGACAGGCCCCTGTGAGTGCGCAAGCCGGGTGGTTGTACGTATCATAACAGGTGTGTCATATTTCTCGCTGTACGCAAATGCAAGCTTGGTGAAGTCCTTTGCCTCCTGCGAGTCGGACGGCTCGAGCACGGGAACCTGCGCCACGCGCGCCACACAGCGGGAGTCCTGCTCATTCTGCGAGGAGTAGAGGCCGGGATCGTCCGCCGCGGCGAGCACAAGGCCGCCGTTTGCGCCGATGTAGGACACGGTGTACAGGGGGTCCGCAGCCACGTTGACGCCGACCATTTTCATGGATGCCATGGCGCGCACACCGCTGATGGAGGCGCCGATCGCAACCTCCATGGCAACCTTCTCATTGGGCGCCCACTCTGCATAGATTTCCGGGTATTTTACGATATTTTCACTGATTTCGGTGCTGGGCGTTCCGGGGTAGGCGCTGGATACCTTGACGCCCGCCTCGTAAGCACCGCGGGCAATCGCTTCGTTGCCCAGCATGATTTTTGTTTCGCTCATTTGTTGTTTCCTTTCTGTTGTCGTTTTGCGTAATTTTGGATTTTGTTTTTTGAAAATAGGCTAGTAATATGATAGTGAAAAAATGGGGTCACGTCAATTTATTTTGCAAAATTTACAAAATCTTCTGTAGTTACCGGTTCGCCGCGCCGGTGGTTCGGTGCGCTTTGCGCACGCGCAGTGTTCGAAAGCGTCATACCATTTTATCACAGTTACAGGAATAAAATCAAATAGACATTGTTATTGACGGACAAATACAATATAATAAAAGTGTTATTGTCCGGATTTGTCAGATGGAGAGGGCATAAGGCAAAGAGAGGAGATAAACAGGAATGGAAAAGGAAATAGAAAAAACATATGTTATTGGAATAGCTGGTGCGAGTGCGAAATCCACAGTTTCGGAGCGTTTGAAGCAGCTTCTTGCAGAATATGTGGATGACAATCATCCAATGGCGCTGGACCTGGATCGGTGTTATCTGGATGTGCAGAAAGCAATAAAAACATGTGATATTCTTATTGTGGAAGGGCTGTTTGCATTCTGGGAGGAGCGCATTTTTTCGCTGTTGGATTTGAAGGTCTATGTCGACTGTGACGCGGACGAGCGGTTTGCGCGGCGGACATCCTGTTAAACGGCTTCTCGCAGGTGGCAATTGGGGTTGAGATAGTTGCGGAGTGGGTGAGAGGACGGCGATAGGTTCTATGACTGGAAATGGAGGAGTTATATGGGAATATATCTGAATCCAGGGAATAAAGGGTTTCGGGAAGCAGTCAACTCTGAAATTTATGTAGATAAGACGGGTTTGATTGCACTTACGAACAAATATATCAATACGGAACAAAAATACATTTGTGTCAGCAGGCCGAGACGTTTTGGGAAATCCATGGCGCTGAAGATGCTTGCAGCGTACTACAGCCGCGGCTGTGACTCGGCGGAATTGTTCCAGGGACGCGCAATAGAGCGCGATGAAGCTTTTCAGAGACACCGGAACCAGTATGATGTGATATACATCAATATGCAGCAGTTTATGATCGGTGTGGAAAATCAGGAAGTGACGCACTACCTCGAGCAGGAAGTACTTGAGGAACTGACAGAGGAATATGGGGAATTCATTAGAAAAACGGATATTGGCTTGTCAGACGCACTGAAGAGAATTTACGCAAAAACTGAAAAGGAGTTTCTCTTTCTGGTTGACGAGTGGGACTGTGTGATGCGGGAGCGGCAGGAATCGGAGGCGGTGCAGAAGCAGTATCTTGATTTCCTGCGCAAGCTTTTCAAGGACCAGCCGTATGTTGCGCTCGTGTATATGACAGGCATTCTCCCAGTGAAAAAGTACGGACAACATTCTGCATTGAATATGTTCTGGGAATATTCCATGATTAATCAGTTTGCATTTGAGGAGTATACTGGTTTTACAGAATCTGAGGTAAAGGCGCTGTGTGAACAATATCAAATGAATTTTGAAGAGACAAGCAGCTGGTATGATGGATATCGGTTTAAGAAGTTTCAGCACATATACAATCCCCGCTCTGTTGTCGCTGCGATGAGTTGTCAGGATTTTTCGAGCTATTGGGCTTCCACGGAGGTCTATGATGCGCTGAAATGCTACATGGATATGGATTTCGACGGGCTTCGGGCTGACATTGTTCAGATGCTCGGAGGGGGTTCTGTGCGGGTAAACACACGCAGTTTTCGAAATGATATGCGCACGTTTGCGACGAAGGATGATGTGCTGACCTTATTGATTCATCTGGGTTATCTGGCGTATGATGCGGCAAACAAAGAAGTGTTTATTCCGAACAGGGAAATTATCGAGGAGTTTGAGAATGCCATGGGGGTCGGCGGCTGGCAGAAGGTGATGAACATTTTGAAAGCATCGGAGACGCTTTTGGAAGATACCCTGAATGGCGATGCAAAGTGCGTCGCGGCAGGACTTGACAAGGAGCATTCCGAGGTGGCCTCCATTCTGACTTACAATGATGAAAATAGGCTGGCATTTTCGGTTGGACTGGCATA
>CAMWOK010000337.1 GCA_947175845.1 uncultured Lachnospiraceae bacterium
TTTGCGGCGCGCGTGGGCAGAAAAATCATTGGCATCTCGGACAAGGCGCGCTTTTGCGGGGGCAGTGAGACGTACCGGGCGGGGGAGACTCCCTGTGAGAATCTCGGTGCGGCGCCGGATATTTATTTTGCCCATCAGGTCGACGCAGCCCACGAGGACGAAGTGTTTGGCAGGGGCGGTGCGCTGGACGCGCTCGCGGAGCTCAAGGCGGAGGGCAGGATCCGGTATGCGGGAATCGCGACGCACTATTATGACATTCTGCTGCGCGGCGCGCTGGACGACCGCGTGGATGTGCTGCAGGGCAGCGGCAATCTGCTTGAGCGCGGGATGCTGGACCGCGTGCGCAGGGAGGCGTGTTTTCGCGGGAAAGGCTTTCTTGTCAACAAAGTGTTCGCCGCAGGGCTTCTTCCCGCGCGGTTTTCCGAGCAGACGCTGATTGGCTTTGCGCTCTCCTATCCGGTTTCGAGTGTCCTGATTGGACTTGGGACGAAGGCGCAGGTGGACGCAGCCATGGGGTGGGATACCAGAAATCCCGGAGTAACGCTTCCATCCTTTGGGGAGGTGCTCTCTGTGCTGGAAAAGGAGTATGACCCGATTCCGTGCGACCGGTGCCAGCGGTGCGTCTGCCCGCACGGAACGGAGATCCATACTTTGTTTCGCCAGTATCAGTATTTTTATCTGGGTAAAGATCACTGGGCACTCAAAAAGCTGGGTCTCGGGATCGCGCAGAGCGCAGAGAACTGCCGCGCGTGCGCCGGGATGCCGTGCATGGATGCGTGCCCGCGGAAAATACGCATTTCACAGGAAATGCAAAAGGTGGAGAAACTGGTTGCGGACTACGCGCCGGGGCATAAGAAGGGGAACTGAGAGGGAGGATAACGGTTATGGGCGTATTTTGGCATGTGGCAGTCTTTAAAAAACAGAATAAGGTAGATGTGTGGGAGGTTGTCAGACAGCTTGCGGAGGGCGACAATGAGATGGAAATCGTGCCGCAGGAGTGTGCCGTTTACGAGTGCGAATCGGGGACATGTCTGATGCTGAATGCTTTCTGCCTGGCATTTGACAGGGCGGCAAAGACGCTGTCACAGATACTGGAAGGGCCGGTGCTGGTGTGCGATATCTATGACGATGACTACTGGGACTATTTTCTGTACAAGGATGGCAGGGAACTGGACAAATTTATGACCGTGCCGGATTATTTTGAGGAGCTTGCGGACGAGGAGTGGGAACAATGGCGCGGAGATGCGGCGCTGCTCGCGCAGGAGTTCTGCTGTGCGGAAAAACCGCTGTCCGGGTATCTTCGCTTTTGGGGAGAGGATGGCGGCGATACGTGGGAGGTCGTATATTTCCTGGAGGCGCTGGGATTTGAGATCCCGGATGACGCCGGTACAGATGTAGAGGATCCGGAGGAGGACGTGCCAGATGCGGATCTGCAAGGAAGTTATGCGGGTGCCGGAAGGATTGCGGAGGAGGACTGGGACGACGCGGATTCGGACACTGCTTGGACGGCTGGCACAGGCTGGCGTCAGTCGTCGATTATCGGAAGGTATTTCACAGAGGCATCCCAGGTGAATCCTGTTTCTCTGACGCAGGATGTGAAGGTGGACCCTGATGTAACGCAGTGGGTGCGTGTCTGTGAAGGGGGTGTGATGCAGCAGTTCCCCGGGGCTGATTTGACATCGGAGCGCATTGTCGCGCTGATGGATGAGACGTTAGGCGGGCGGTATTCGTATTTTGCAGCCGATTTTGTTTTTCAGGGAGAAGGGGTCTATGTCAAGAAGCTAAAGAAAAAAGTGTATCGCCCCTTTCACTCGACACTTGTGCTCCACCAGGGCTGCGGCAATCTGGCATGTCTGTTTTTTGCGGGCGACAGTATGTGCTGCTACAGGCTGATTGGGGATATCAACGCGTACTGCAATGTCGAATGTGAGAATTTGCGGATGTTTCCGGTCGGGGATGTGCTGCTTGAGGAGGACATTGTTTTTCAGGAGCGCAGCATGATTGACCGTGCGTTGTTCCTGCTGTTTTCCGATTTGGAGAACGCGGACAAGTGCCTGGAAAAGTCCGCGCTCTGGAGCGCGCAGGTTGCGTTTCCGGGAGGGATCAACAATTACAACAGACGGCGGCGGGAGCTGGGACTACTTGCGGATTGAGGGGAACCCATGCAGCTTCGGCGCGCGCTTTCAGGAAGGGGGATTGTTATGGAATCAGAGAAAATTAAAATTGATCCTGCGCTGCTTGTCTACATTTCACAGATGATGCGCAGGGTGCCGGAGACTTTGCAGGATTTTCAGAATATAAAGAAACTGTCCTGCGACGGCAGGCAGGTATATCGGGGAGCAGCTGACCCGTACAGAGGCTCCCGCGCGGGGCATCTGGAGCTTGTCCGGGGAGATTTCAGCGTGATCGGGCAAATGCCGCAGCTCAAAAAGCTGTCTCTTTCGGAAACAGAAGTCAGTGATTTCTCATTTTTGTTAAACTGTACCAATCTGGAGCATTTAGAGATTTCAGCGTGCGGCGCAGTTGACTGCGCATATCTGGACAATCTGAAACATTTGAAAAGCCTGAGTCTGCACAGATGCCCGCAGCTGCTCCATGCGGAACATATCCTAAAGCTTCCAAACCTCGTCAGACTCTCCTTGAAGGGCAGCTGGCTGCAGGATGTATGGCGCTTTGTGGACTGCGGCATTGCCGAGGTCTGTCTGCCGGAGCACGCCTGCGGGGGCATTCCGTTCAGGCCGGTCAGGAGAGAGCAGGAACAGTACCCATACAACCTTTGGGCGTTCAACTCGCCGGAGTGGGCGTTTTACACCGGAGCTTACGGAGATGTATTAGAGTATATTTCCCTGCTGATGGGCGATCCGGACGAAGTGCCGGATCAGTTTAGACTGCGCCGCCTCGAGAGTGTTTCCAAGACGAATTATGAGATTGCGTTTGACAATCTATGTGAAAATCTGTGGCATCAGATGAGCTTTTACCCGGCCACATGGCTGGCGCTGCCGTATCTGGCAAAGCTGATGGAACGGTGGGAGAAGGCAGGGGATCTGGAATGGATGTTTCGGGGGATCCTGGCAGCCGGAAGCTTTCTGGCGACAGATGTATACGGGGACAGCCCGGACGGGGAGGAAGTTGCGCAAAGCTATCGGAATGCGGGGATGCAGATACGGGTCATGACCATAGATTTTCTGGCAGTACACATGGAGTATGTCAGGAAAAAGGAACTTTTCCAGAAGCGGGAGCTGGCGGCGGCAGTCACGGCAATTCTGGGGGAGCAAAAACTTGCCTATATGCTCATGCTTTCTCATTTTGGGTCCTGCTATATAGTCTTTCCTGAGTGCGAAG
>CAMWOK010000338.1 GCA_947175845.1 uncultured Lachnospiraceae bacterium
TTCACATACTGCATGTACTGTTTCTGTGTTCTTCCGTTCAGAAGTGTCTCCTTGTCAATCACCGAGATCAGACCAAGCGTCACAGGAAGCTGTCTTGTTTCCCCGACATTGATTTCCAGCAGGTTTTCCTTGTCAAAAAGCTGTTCAAAATTTCTCGGCGCATACCGGTTCAAATACTCCACTATCTCGTCATACCGATATTTCTGCACGCGCAGTTTCCAGCACATCCGCTCAAGCGCCGTCCACATCATGCCAAAATCATCATCCGGCGCTTTGCGGCTTTCAATGTCATACTCACCCCTTGAAATCTTATCCATCCATGCAAGTACAATGTCCATATTCTTCCAGATATGCCCCAGAAAAAGCATCGTGATGACCATCACCACCAGCCACTCAACAAAAGCAATCACGGCAAGATTCATTCCACTGTAGCTGCCGCCCTCATGGAAATTGATGACAACAATCATGACCACCAGACAGATTCCGCTCAGTCCGCTGATTGCAGACAATGTCTTGTAGAGCAGCCTGCTCTTACAGCGCAGGAAACGGACAATCAGCACCAACGCTGCACCGACCGCAAGATAGATCACCGTGACCATGCCCATCGGTTCCAACGCATTCTTTACCATAGCCCCGAGCCTCACTCTGATCCCATCATGATAGCTTCCGTATCCGTCCCGCTCGATGATAAATATCCGGTTCTCCCCATTCTCCCGCAAAAGCATTGCGCCGTTGTGTGCAGTGCCCGAATAGGCCATATCCTGTACACATCCGATATCCTGGATCGTAAATCCCTCTGCCCCCTCATAAAGCAGGCATCTTAAATCCCTGCTGTCCCTGTCCTGCCAGTAGACGCCGTTCTCATCCGAAAAGAGAACCGCTGCTTCTCCCAGCTCCCTGTTGACCGGATTCCTGCTGTTCCCGTCCGACGCAATAAGATACATCTGACCGCTGTCCGACAGCACATACAGCCCATTCTCGCCAAAGCATACCGTGCGCGGCACAAAATCCGTCACGTAATTCTGAACCAGCAGTTCATTCCCCTGATATCGATAGATTACAATTTGCTGCGTCTGCAAATCCACCCCGGACAGTCGAATGCCGCTTTTGTCAATTCTGATATCCGTAAACGTTGTTTCACTGTCGATCGTTCCCTGCAGGACACACCGAAATCCCCGCATCTGTGTCTCCCATATGCTGAAATGCTGTCCTGCATCGTCTTTACTGTGCCACAGCTGGCTGATATAAATCTTTCCCTCATAATAGCCGCACAGAAGCTGTGCGTCCTTCGCCTCGCGCCTGCACCGATAAAATCTGTCGGAATTACCGTCCGTGTCCATCCGATCAACCACTACCTCGTCCTCTGACACACTCGCCACATAGATCTTTCCGTCCGCATCCCGCGTTAGCTGCAGTACATCATATTCCCCAATCGGCGTGACGCCATCCAGAATGATCCCCATCAAAAAGATGTAGATTATGCCTGCCAATATGACTGTTATCTTTGTCTTAAAGTGATGTTTCACCAGTATTTCTCCTTCAGGTTATTGCAGCAGTGATTCTGTCCCTATACGGTTCAGAGGTTCGTAAAACAGTTTCCAAAATGAAAGTTCTCCAAAAAACACAGACCCCGCAAGCATAAAAATGACCGTACACACCAGTGCGATACAGACAGCTGCAAGCACCCGATATATTGTATCCTGTCTGGACGCGACAAAGTTCTTTAGTCCTTCTTTCCTGCTGCGCTGCCCGCTCTCCCGCGTCATGAGCCTGATATCACGGTACAGCTGCATAAACTCCTGATATTCTTTTCTCTCGAGTTTCTTTTGTATCAGCTTCATCACACGGATATTTTTTGCCGTATCTGCCGTCTTTGCCGCAATCCCGGACTCGATCAGTTCCATGATACACACGGCGCACAACGCTGCGTTCTCCTTCTCTCCCATCTGTGTATCATATTCGGACAGATCCAGAAAGCTGCCCAGCCAGATATCTCCATCCGCTCCGATATGAATCTGTCTCTGTCTCAAGACCACATTCAGCACGGCAGGCGGCAGACCCGATGTCATACATCGAATCACCAGCTCGAGCCATATCCTTGGTGCCGACGCCGTATCACTCTGCACTGCATTCAGATAAAACCTGCTTAAAAGCCGCTCTCCCCCATACGCAAACACAAAGCCCGCAGCTTCATTCTGCATAAAACACGCCTCGCACACACCGTCGAGTTTTCCCATCAGCTCTTTTGCAATCCTGCGGTCTTTGACAAGCAGCACTGTCTTGTACGGCGCAGTAAACTCCCTGTTGTCCTGACATACATAAATGTCATTCACTTCACCGATCAAGACTTCCCTGACAATTCTATATTGCATTTTTCCTGTATTCAGAACCATCTTTCCCTCCGCCTGCCACTGCAGTTTGATTTCTTTTACCTGCCGACCACAGCATACGCATAGGTCGAAATCTTAGGCATGTCCGTGCAGTAAATACAGATCTCGTAGACGCCTTCCTTCGCGGGCGCTGTGTAGAGACCATCCGCTCCAATCTCTCCGCTTTCCGGTTCTGTCAGTTCATAGCTCAGACGGCAGGGAGCCATGTTGTGAAAGTTCACATTAAAGTAATAACTCTCTTTCGCCCGGAGACGGACAGTCGGCATCTCGGGCGCGATAAACCGCTCTGCATCATCCTGAAGCTCATCGGCGTCCTTCCCTGCGCCAAACCGAATCGCCACCCAGTTGAGCTGCAGCACGATGCTCTTCTGGTCGCCGAGCAGCTTCGCCGCCACCTGAAAGCTTCCCTTGTCATTGAGCACCCTGACTGCAGTCTCCACCTGCATACATTCCTGTGCATCAAAGAGCGCCGGATTCCCGTAGATAACATTTCTGCGGCTCCTTTGCCCATATGGATTCTCATCAATGTACTCCGTCCCCACCTCGACATAGACATTTCCCTTTCCAAGTCCATGCATAATTTCCTCCGAGACACAGACATCGCCTTTTTTCATATTAACGTCGAGCGGAATCTCGAGTCGCCCGCTCGCCATAAACACAGCGGGCTCTACAGTCTCGACATGTTTGCCGCTCCCGTGAAGTTTCGGCTCCGGCTGCCGCGCGCTTCCGCCATTGTCTGTAAAGTAAGACATCAACAACTGCCGCTGTCCCTCCAGGCCCGGCGTCATGATGTAACGCTTGGCTCCATCTTCCCTGATGCCGCTTACAAGACAGCTCACCTCCGTGCGGAGCAGCTGCAGCACAGCGATACAGACGCCGTCCTCCGCCCTTGACTTCATGCTCACATCCAGATTCACTTTTCCAGTCTCGCCCGCAGCAATCTGATACGGC
>CAMWOK010000339.1 GCA_947175845.1 uncultured Lachnospiraceae bacterium
TCAGATCGTACAATCCGACAACTTATGAATGGGTATGGCTGAACTGTTACAATTTATAATATATTTACATAACAGTTGATACAATATATTACAAATATATTAATAAAATGTTAGATTAATGAACGTTCTGTGTGATTTCTTGCCAACCTCTGCTTCATAGGGTATACTAATATAATCCGCACTAAATAACCGTATGTTTTGCCTGCCTGTTTTTCTGCACAAAACATTAAGATATCTCGTGCAAATTATATCAGAACGTAGCTGCAATGCGCATTGCACAATGCACACCTGTGCAGTATGCATTACAGTCCTATACAATGCACAATGTGCAGCACTACACAATGCGCATTGCACACAGAACTGAGGTGATACTATATGAAAAAAACAACAATCAATGCGATCCTGATATCCATCATTACCATTATGTCTGTCTCGATCTGCTTCCTTCTCTTCTGTATCATGACCAGACCGCGCTATGTGATCGTCAACGAACCAGAAGCCGCTCTGATCACAGAGGCCTCCAACAGCACAGAGGACGCACAGCCAGAATACATCTTTGGCAGCAGCCCGGAGACTCCCGCTGTCGAATCATCCGTTGACGAAGAACCGCTCAACACAATGCATGGCAAAACTTCGACGAGAGTCAATATCCGAAATGCCCCTTCCGAGGACGCGAAGGTGCTCAGTACTGTTGACGAGGGCACAACCTTTGACATTATCGAAATCCAGGATAACGGATGGACCAAAATTCGCTATGAAGATACTGAGGCATATATTTCATCGAGCTTCGTAATCATCATCAATGAGTGACCAAATCATTCCTCCCGCTTATCTGCCGCCCTTCTCCTCACCCTGAGCCGCACGACAAATCCTCTCCGCCCCATAAGCTCCCCGTGATATTTGTCTTTATAATATTCATATACTCTTTTGTAATTGTACCCGTATTCTGCAAATTTGCGGAGAACGACATTGATCTCCGCCCCCACAAATATAATATTCATCGTGCCGTACAGCCACAGAATAAAGATCACAACCGTCGCAAGGCTTCCATATGTAACAGAGTAGTTCGCAAAATTGCTGATATAAAATGAGAACGCCCACGAGTACACAAGCCATGCAACTGTCGAGAAGAGTGCCCCGAAAAGCTCATAGCGAATCCTGGACCTTCTATTTGGCACATTCATATAAATCAACAGGAAAAAAGCGATCAGAAACACAAGCATACACAAATACTTCCCATAGCGGAACAGTTCTGAAAAGACAGCGAGTCCTGGAACAAAGCGCAGTATCCAGTTAAAAATATTGTTTCCCAGCACAATCAAAACCATCATCAGCCCGATTGCGGCAAAGAAAATAACCACATAGGAGACAGCAAGCGCGTATAACAGCAGTGTTCCTCTCGTCTCCCGAATGCCGTACACCGCATTCATACCGATGATCACCGCATACACCCCCTTGGAGGCACAAAAAAGCATCACAATCATGGTGAACGATTTCATGATGGCTGTACTCCCCGCGTACGCCTCCTCCAGAATCTGATTGACAAGCGGTATGGATCCCTCGGGGATCACATTCATCAGGTACTGTGTAAAGCGCCCGGCATCGATTGGAAAATAACTGAACACCGCTATGCAGTACATCGCCATCGGAAACAGTGACATCAGCAAAAATAAAGCCGCGTGTCCCGCAAAGGAGGACACGTGGTCGTATTTTAGTTTATTCGTAAAACTGTAAAGTATCTCATAGACTGTTCTGAGTTCTTTTCTCGTAATTCTTCTCTTTTTATCCTGCATTCCTACTATTGTTCCTTTTCTTTTGCCTTCTTGAGCAGAAAGAGATCACTGATCGCCTTACCGAGGTCATGCGGATAGAGCTGCACTACCGGACTGTCAATAATATCTCCCACACGCATCTTAAAACCTACCTTTACAAATTTGTCATCCTCTGGAAACTCATACGCAAGATACTCGCCATCCTCCATATATTTTGTCTCGGGAATGGAAATGTCCGTCATCCGCTCAAGCATGACGCTCATGGACGTCGCAGCCGCCCCCATCATCTGATTCATTGCTTCTGACACAGCGCTTATATGCAGCTCCCCCAGCTCCATTTTTGCAAAATCGCCCGCGCCGTCTCCACCCATCATCAGATCCGCAATCGCCTTGGCGTCCTGTTCCTCCAGCATCAGTATACTGCAGCCTATCACGCCCTGCACATAATTGACCTTCACAAACACTTTTCTGGATGACACATTCTTTGTGTATTCGCTCTTCTCCACAATCTCAACGCGCGGCGGCGTAATATCAATCGGCTGCCGCACCAGCATACTGAGCGTCGACGCAGAGTTTCCCAGACAAATATTTGATATTTCCCCTATTGCATCCCTTTCCAGATCGGAAAAAGAATAATTTCCCATTTACACACCTCCACTGTTTTCCAATGCACTTACTGCATTAATGCCTCCGGTTCGCATTCCAATGCCCGCGCAAGCTTTCGCACAAGCTTTTCGGGCTGTCTGCCCAAATCGCAGAACGATGCCTCGCAGTTGCGCACTGCCGAGATACTGTATCCCATGCGCTCTGCAATCTGCTGCCGTGATTTCCCCAGCTCGAGACGCCGCATCTTCACCGGCGAGATCCTGGCAAAGCGGATGTACATATTTTTGCCGTCATAGTTGACCGTGTTGACCAGCTGTACAATCTCTCCCGAATTTCCCATGGTATCCTTGTCGACTTTGTACATGGATGCGACCGCGGTCATTATTTTCCGAATCAATGCCTCGTCGTCATAGTGCCCCAGATTCTCCATCGGTATGTACAAATCAATGTAAAGCGCTTTGAGCTCCCGGACCTGCTCCTCGTCAAGCTTCAGAATATAATTATTCTCTTTCGACTCGTAGTACAGAGACAGTATCTTGCTCCAAAACGCATCCTTCTCAAATCCTGACATCGTTATCCCCCATTACAATTCATAATCTGCTGTCAAATGGCTGCAACAATATAATTATACGTCTTATGCAAAACACTGTCAATCGGTATCTCCGGCAGACTGCATTTTAATTGTTGACGCCATAGCAAGTTATTGCTATAATAAAGATGTTGCACCGGCCGGCGCACATCAGATGCTGCAGGTGCAACCGTTATATTTTACAGTTGCGAAAGGGGATTTTTATGAGTATTTTTAATGATGACCGCTCCACACTTAACCAGGCTGCTGCCGCTTTTGATGGAGATCTTTCGGGAACCGGTTTTGACGCAGCACTCCAGAAAGCGTTTGATTCCGGCATGAACCTCGACGAGATCATGTACACTGTCTTTACAC
>CAMWOK010000340.1 GCA_947175845.1 uncultured Lachnospiraceae bacterium
CTCATTTCAGAGTCCCAGCCCTTGCCGGTTTTTCAATACTACCTCCCTATCACGAGCCTGTAGACCGCCATGGCCTCAATGCGCTCTGCCACTTCCACCTTTAGTATATTGAAAATCCAGCAGAAAAACAACTGTTTTCCATAAAATACCCTGGATACCGCAAAAATATCACGGCCGCAGCAGACGCGCAAATGATTTTGTTGAAATGCATCCCGCCATACGTTATATTAAAAATAATCAAATGCGACAGCTACCTGTCATATTAGATGTGTTATCATTTTGTTCAGGAAATACTAAGTAAAACAAAAGGAGTGACTGCAATGCAAATAGAGCGTCTGGTTCAGATGGTTTTTTATATCGTCAATCACGGTCATGTCACCGCAAAAGAATTGTCCGATTTCTTTCAAGTCTCAACGCGGACAATCTATCGGGACATCAACACGCTGACAATTGCCGGAATCCCTGTAATCTCCGAGAAGGGAACCGGAGGCGGCATCTCCCTGATGGACGGATACACGATTGACAAATCACTTCTGTCCAGGGAGGAACAGCAGAGCGTCTATCATGGTCTGCAAATTCTGCAGGCCACAAAGTACCCGAACGCAGAAATGGCGTTGAGCAAAATCAGTGCGATTTTCAGAAATGCGCTGGAATCCCGCTGGCTTGAGGTTGATTTTTCCTATTGGGGCAGCGAAGAAACGGAAAAAATCAAACTTTCCGAACTGCAGTATTCGATTCTCGACAAGCATCCAATCTCGTTTGACTACACGAACTCGGAGCTGCAAAAATCAAGGCGCGTGACAGAACCCCTGCGGCTGGTTTTCAAGTCACATGCATGGTATATTGTCGGTTACTGCCGGCTTCGGGAAGAAATTCGGATATTCCGTCTGTCGCGGATAAGGCATCTTCAAATCCTGCCGGAACACTTTGAGCGCGAACTGCCTGCGGACTATTCCCTGATCCCAAAAACGCAGGCGGAGTGCACGATTCCCGTCTTAAAACTGAAATTTTCCCCTGAAATTGCCCACAGACTGTACGACGAATTTCAGGAAAAGCAGGTGATTCTGGGAGCCGACGGATTCTACTATGTCACCGTTCGATATGCGCTCAATAACTGGACCCTGCATTATCTGCTGTCTTTTGGGAAATATGTTGAGATTATGGAACCAGCGAATGCGCGCGCAATGCTCCGCGAGCGGGCCGCTGCGATTGTTGACCTTTATTCCTGAAAAAATGAAATGAATCTGGAGGAAAGAATATGGAAAAATGGTTGTACGTCATGACGATCAAGAAAAGCAAAACCTACAACAAGATGACAAAAGCTGTCGTGGAACGGCATGTGGAGAATCTGAGGCAGTTGGATGCGGACAAAAAGATCGCGCTTTGCGGTCCTTTCAAAGGGTATCCCGGCGTCGCCGGCATGGTTATCTTTAAGACCCGGGACTTCGAGGAGGCCGACGCCCTGTGCAGACTAGAGCCGCTTGTCGTGGAGGGCTATGCGACCTACGTCCTTGCGGCCCTGCAGGTTGCGGACAAGGAGAACAATTATCTGCTGTAGCAGTCCACTGCGGGATTCAGCAGGAGCAGCCTGTTCGGACCAAAACATTCACAGCAAAAAGTCAGAGGCAGTCCCGCCGCCTCTGACTTTTTCAAATCGCTCTATTTCTTCAATGTACTCTTTCTGTAGATGACATCATCCCGCGCCGGCCCGTTGCTCACAAGTGTGATTGGGTAGCCGATCTGCTCCTCAATGAACTCAACATATCTGCGGCAGTTCTCGGGAAGATCCTCATAGTTGCGAATGCCTCTGATATCGGACTTCCAGCCGGGCAGTGTCGTCAGCACCGGTTTTGCCTTCTCGAGCTTGGCCGTGACAGGAAACTGTGTCGTTACTTCCCCGTCAATCTCATACCCGGTACACACTGGAATCTCATCGAGATATCCGAGCACATCCAGCACAGTGAAGCAGACCTTTGTGGTTCCCTGCAGACGGCAGCCGTACCGGGATGCCACACAGTCAAACCATCCCATGCGCCGCGGACGTCCTGTCTTTGCGCCATACTCGCCGCCGTCTCCGCCGCGGCGTCTGAGCTCTTGTGCCTCGTCGCCAAATATCTCTGACACAAATGCGCCTGCGCCGACCGCTGACGAATACGCCTTGCACACAGTGTAAATCTCCTGGATCTCATAGGGTGGAATTCCCGCGCCGATCGCGCCGTAAGCGGCGAGCGTCGACGAGGATGTCACCATCGGATAGATACCGTGGTCAGGATCCTTGAGCGTTCCGAGCTGTCCTTCCAGCAGAATATTCTTGCCCGCCCTGAGCGCCTCGTCAAGGTATACTGAAACATCACACACATACGGGGCGATCATGTCCCTGTACGCGTGCAGCGTCTCCAGAAGCTGCGCGGAGTCAATCGCCGGCTTGTGATACAGATGCTCAAGCATCACGTTTTTCTGCTCCACGACGCGCGCAACCTTCTCCCTCAGAAGTTCCTCCTCAAAGAGCTCGCTGACCTGAAATCCAATCTTTGCATATTTATCAGAATAGAACGGGGCAATGCCTGACTTGGTGGAACCAAATGACTTTCCGCCCAGGCGCTCCTCCTCATACTGGTCAAACAGCACATGGTACGGCATCACAATCTGTGCTCTGTCTGACACCAGAATCCTCGGCGTCGGCACATTTCTGTCCGTGATGGACTTGATCTCATCTATCAAAGTAGGGATGTCAAGCGCCACGCCGTTGCCGATAATGCTCGTCGTGTGATTATAAAACACGCCTGAAGGCAGGGTGTGCAGTGCAAACTTGCCGTAATTGTTTACGATTGTGTGGCCTGCATTTGCGCCTCCCTGAAAACGGACAACAATATCTGCCTCGCGCGCGAGCATATCGGTAATCTTACCTTTTCCCTCGTCGCCCCAATTCGCTCCTACTACTGCTTTTACCATTGACATACCTCCGGTTTTTCACTTATTTGTATCGCTCCTGTGTGCTTTGTCTGTCCACACAGCCAACAGCACCGCTAATTATCATACTACTTTTTATCAAATAAGTAAAGCTTATTTACCCATCATTTTATACGTTTATCTCCGCCTTCATGCCAAGTTCGGACTGATTTGCCTCGAGCACGGGTTTCACCACCTTGTTCAGGAAGCTGGCCACCTGCACCGGGGCTCTTCCCACATACCGGGATGGATCCATTGCCGCCTGAAGCTGTTCCAGTGTCAAATTGAATTCTGAATCCGCCGCTATCAGCTCGAGCAGGTTGTTCTCCTTCCCCTCTACCTTGACATTCCGCCCGTCCTCCATGGAG
>CAMWOK010000341.1 GCA_947175845.1 uncultured Lachnospiraceae bacterium
GACCGCAGGGGCTTTTTCGAGGCGATGGCGGCGGAGAATATCTGCTGCAATGTGCACTATATTCCGGTGTACTGGCATCCGTATTACGAGAAGCTTGGATACAAAAAGGGGCTGTGTCCCAACGCGGAGAAGCTCTATGAGGAGATGATGAGTCTGCCGATTTATTATTCCATGACAGACCAGGATGTCGATGACGTGATCGCGGCTGTCAGAAAGATTGTCGCGCACTATAAAAAGTAAAGGATAAGTCTGGTTCGAAGGACCAGACTTTTTGCGATGCGTGCGCAGAACCGGGAGGGACTGTGCCATGCGTCGTGTGTCGGGGAAGGAAGGATCAGTTTGAAGAGAGTAGCAATCATAACGGCGAGGGGTGGCAGCAAGCGGATACCGCACAAAAATATCAAGCCGTTTCTGGGAAGACCCATTCTTGCGTACAGTGTAGAGGCGGCGCTGCAGGCGGACCTGTTCGATGAAGTCATGGTGTCGACGGACGATGAAGAGATTGCGCAGACAGCGCAACGCGCAGGCGCCCGGGTGCCGTTTTTCAGAAGTGCACAGACGTCCGATGATTTTGCGACGACTGCGGATGTGATAGAGGAAGTCCTGGCGTCGTATGAGCGGACAGGGATGCAGTTTGAGGCGGCGTGCTGTATCTATCCGACAGCGCCGTTTGTGACGGCAGGTGCCCTCAGGGAGGCGATGGAGCTGCTGGAACGGGAGCGCGCAGACTGTGTGATTCCGGTGGTGAAATTCTCCTTTCCGCCGCAGCGGGGGGTGGTTGTGAAGGATGGCAGGCTCGTGCCGAGATGGCCGGAGAACATGGCGAAGCGCTCACAGGATCTGGAGCCGATCTATCACGACTGCGGCCAGTTTTACTGTCTCAATGTGGAGCAGTTCCGGCGGCAGAAGGCAATCTGGATGGAGCGTGCGGTTCCGCTGATACAGGATGAGATCCAGGTGCAGGATATCGATACGCAGGAGGATTGGGCGATCGCAGAGATGAAGTATAGGATTCTGCACGGCGGTGAGAGATAGGAGGAGTTGTATGGGCAGCACTTTAACGATCAACAAAAGAGTGGTGGGAGATGGCAGCCCCGCCTACATTATAGCGGAAATGTCCGCAAACCATGCAGGGAGCATGGAGCGCGCGCTGGAACTGATCCACGCCGCGAAGGAGGCGGGGGCTGACTGTGTGAAGATACAGACCTACACGCCGGATACGATGACAATCGACTGCAGCAATCAGTACTTTCAGATTGAGAAGGGGACCTGGGAGGGGGATAATCTGTACGCGCTGTACCAGAAGGCGTACACGCCGTGGGAGTGGCAGGCCGGGCTGCGCGACGAGGCAAAAAAGGTGGGGATTGACTTTCTCTCGACACCGTTCGACAGCACTTCTGTCGATTTTCTTGAAACGCTCGGAGTCCAGTTTTACAAAATTGCCTCCTTTGAGCTGGTGGATATTCCGCTGCTTAAATATATTGCCTCAAAGAACAAGCCTGTCATCATGTCGACCGCGATGGGAACCCTGCAGGAAATCCAGGAGGCGGTCGAAGCGGTTTACAGTACTGGAAACAGGCAGCTTGCGCTGATGAAATGCTCAAGTGCGTACCCGGCAAAGAGCGAGGAGATGAATCTCTGCATGATCCGGGATATGAAGGAGCGCTTTGGGGTTCCGGTCGGGCTTTCCGATCACTCGATGGGGTCCTTCAGCGCCGCCGCAGCTGTTGCGCTGGGCGCGAACATCATTGAAAAGCACTTCTGCATCAGCCGCGCCATCAAGAATCCGGACGCAGGGTTTTCCATGGAACCCAAAGAGTTTCGGGCGATGGTGGACCAGGTCCGCGAGGTGGAGCGGGCGCTGGGAACAGTCAGCTACGGGGTGTCCCCGCAGGAGGAGACCAATACTTGCTTTCGCCGCTCACTCTTTGTCGTGAAGGACATTGCTGCAGGGGAGGCGCTGACGCCCGAAAATGTCAGGAGCATCCGGCCTGCGTATGGCCTTGCGCCAAAGTACTACGAGCGCGTGCTTGGCAGGACAGCGGCGCGCGATCTGAAGCGCGGGACACCGCTCAGCCTTGACGCTATTACCGGCGGCGAAAAGTTGAAGGACACCGAGGGGGAACGGTCATGAGCCTGCGGCTGAGAGCGGCGGAGGCGGCGGACAGGGACCTGCTCTTTGAATGGGCAAACGACGGGCTGGTGCGGGCAAACGCCTTTCACACGGAAAGGATTCCATACGAGCGTCATGTGCGGTGGTTTGAAAAAATCATGGCGGATGCGGATGTGCTTCAGTATATCCTGTGTGCCGGCGATGTGCCGGTCGGGCAGCTTCGGCTCAATATCGAAGGGACGACTGCATGGATTGATTACAGCATTGCACCCGGGCAGCGCAAAAAGGGGTATGGAGGCGCGATGCTTTGTATGATGCAGGAACAGCTTGCAGCAGATAAAACAGCGCGTGTCACAAAAGCTATAGGACAGGTAAAGTATAAAAATCATGCCTCTGCCAGAGCGTTTGAGCGGTGCGGCTTTGTCAGAAGGGAACTGCCGGAATATCTGCAGTATGAATGGGACGTGCAGAAATAGAAAAGTAAAGGGTGTTTTTTAATGAGGATTATCATCGCCACAATCAAGTCGTGGAATATTGAGCGGGCACAGAAGCTGCAGCAGGCTTGTCAGGGTGTCCACGAGATTGTTATTTATACGCGCAGGGAGGAGTTTACACTCGATAACGTGCGCAATTTTCAGCCGGATTACGTTTTCCTGCCGCACTGGTCTTACATTATGCCAAAAGAAATAACGGATGGTTGGGAGTGCGTGGTGTTTCATATGACCGATCTTCCGTACGGGCGCGGCGGAAGTCCGCTGCAGAATCTGATCGTGCGCGGACACAAAGAGACAAAGATATCAGCGATCCGGATGACGGAGAAGCTCGACGGCGGTCCCGTATATATGAAGCGCGCGTTATCTTTGGAGGGGAGCGCACAGGAGATCTTTGTGCGCTGTTCGGACCTGATTTTTCAGGAGATGATCCCGGTGTTTTTAGAGGGCGGAAAAGAAAAAATAACACCAGTGCCGCAGGAGGGAGAACCGGTGATATTTAAGCGCAGAAAGCCGGAGGACGGACGAATAACATCAGATATGAAAACGGAGCAGATTTATGACTGTATCCGGATGCTGGACGCGGAGGGGTATCCCAGGGCATTTGTGGAGTTCGGGGACTACCGGATGGAGTTTGATCAGGCGGTCTTGTCAGACGAGAAAGAACTCTCTGCGCGGGTTGTTTTCCGGCCAAACGAAAAAGAATAAAG
>CAMWOK010000342.1 GCA_947175845.1 uncultured Lachnospiraceae bacterium
CTAATTAAAATTTGAGAAATACTCTTTGATGATCTCCTCCATACCGCTAGGATACTTTCCGGCAGCGATACCTTCGTAAGCATTCTGTTCATAGCTGCCGATCACCGCCTCGTGCGGCATGTGTGTTCCCTCCCAGCTCAGGCCGTTCTGTGCATGAAAATACTGGGACGCATCGTGGTCCACCGCATTTCCGGTGAGATTTCCACTGTCGGCAACCGCGTTTGGAATGCTGACATAATCATGCGGTATGTCTGCTGATCCGGTTCCCCTGCCGTCACCGGCCCCGCCATTGTGTCCGCCTGCACCATTATTTCCACTCTGTCCGCCATCGCCATCTGCCCCGTTGCTGCCGTTTTGTCCATTACTGCCATTGTGTCCGCTATTGCCATTTTGTCCATTATTGCCGTTTTGTCCGCTGCTGCCAGCGCCGCCCGGCTGTCCATTCTGACCGTTTTTGCCATCATTTCCACCACTGTTGTTATCCCCTATGCTGTCTCCATTGTCTTTTCCAGGCTGTCCGGTATTGCCATGCGCGAGTTCCGCTCCTCCCATCTCCTGCATTTTCCTGGACAGTGCCTGCATGGATTCGGCCGTGACAGGCGATACCGCCGCACCGTCTCTCAGGCTCTGCGCAAGTCCTGCAAGCTGGCTCCCCATCTGCTCATAGCGGTATTCCAGCTTCTGGGAAGCTGCCTTCATCATCTCGGCGGTGGATGCCTGCTGATACTCCTCCTGTGAAATTTGCAGGGTTTGTATCATCTCCTGCAGCGCTGCCTGCTGTTCCGGCGTCATTGCCTCGTCCTGTCCAAGCTGCTCTAGCGCCTCCACAATCTCCTCAATTCCTTCTGTCTTGTCGCGCGCTTCCTCTTTCACACTGTGAAGCTCCTTTGCGCGCTCCTTCATGTCGGAGGGCATCAGTGCGAGGAGGATCAGAACCGTGATCAGCCCTGCAGCGGAGGCTGTCTTTTTCCATGGAGGCAGCAGCGCAATCCGGATCCGGTCCGGATGTTCCCCCAACTGCCGCATAGCGTCCGCACGCTGGAGTTCCACCAGCGGTCCCTCCTTGTCCAGACTGCCGTAAGCAGTGACAATCCGCTCGTCAAAGCCAAAGCTGTCCATCACAAGCGCCGCCTGCTCCATGGTTCTTCGTCTTATCAATACCATAAACACTGCCGTCGCTGCCGCCAGCAGCAGTGACAGTCCGGCATACAAGCCCGCATAGTACAGCGGCACGGCAAACGATAACAGCTGAATCAGTATTCCTGCTGCCGCGCCGATTTTCAGCGCCGCCACCAGCTTTTGCAGAAATTCTGCCATATTCAGCCTGCTGCGGCACATCTGTATCATTTTCACAAATTCCTTCTGCCCCATGCCACCCTGTCCTCCCACAAAATGCCTCAATTTTTCACCTTTTTCTTGTTGCGCGCCGCACGGTCGGAAATGGCTCGGCCAGATGTATTCATCGGATTCACCTTCCATGCCGCCAGAAGCATAAACAGCACCGACAGCATCAGAATACATCCTGCTGACAGGAACATCCACGTCTTTCCCTGCGACAGATGGTACGTCAGGAACCCGACCTCGTTTCGGGTGAAATTAGAGCCCGCCACCCCCAGAAGAGATTCTCCCGTCATAACCTGCATAAAAAATTCCTCAAAGAATACTGCCGGGTTCACCAGCAGAATCAGCAGCGACTCTCCTGCATCCTCTGTCAGAAGCAACGTTACAATCAGCGGCACAAAAGTGAGAACATAAATCACAAAATAAATAACAAACGACAGCACCACCGCCGAGATTGACCTGCGGCAGATCGAGGAGCTGAGTATCCCGATACTCCCTGAAAATACACAGAGAAGAATAATCGCAAGCACAAAATAGACAAGACTGCTCCACTTGAGACCGCCCACCACAAATGACAGCGCCATAATCGGCATTCCAGCAATCACGAAGAAAAGAATGCGCAGCACTGCGGAGACCACCTTGCCCAGCACGATAGAAAACGGGGACATGCAGGTTGTCAGCATAATGTCGAAAGTCTGCCGCTCCTTCTCTCCCGATATCGAGGATGCCGTGATTATCGGGACAATGAGCGCCACAATTAACACCTGCGCCACCGCAAGCACCGGAAACAGATAGATCAGATAACTGTAAATGTTCCTGCTGCTGTAATAGCTGTTGTTGCTTGACTGAATCACCGCCAGTGCCAGCAAAAAAGCCAGCACAAGCACAATCTCGTAGGCAAAAAGCCCCCAGCTTAAACGCATGCTGCGCGCTGTCACCTGCAAGTCCTTTTTCACAATGGGATTCCACCGTATTTTCACTGTGCACCACCTCCTGTCAACTGCATAAACAGCGATTCCAGACTGCCTTCTTCCCTGTAAAATCCCCTCAGCACAACCTGATTTTGTATCAGCTGTCCCATCAGGGCACTGAGCTGCGCATCCGAACCGTTATCGGTAATGATAATCTCATTCTCCATGACGGACTCCACCGCCACGCCCGCCTGCTCCATCAGCAGCCGCACCGCGGTCTCCACGCCGGACGCCGCCTGGATATGAATGCGTCTTTTGCCCGATACCTGCTGCATAATATCCTCAATGCGCCCCGCCATGATGAGCTGCCCGCGGTTCATGATGCCGATGCTGTTGCACATCTCGGAAAGCTCCGAGAGAATGTGGGAGCTGATCACTATCGTCTTCCCCATGGAATGCAGGTTTTTGAGCAGCTCTTTCATTTCCACCCGCGCCCTGGGATCCAGGCCGGAACTCGGCTCGTCGAGAATCAACAGCTTCGGGTTGTGAAGCAGCGCCCGCGCCACGCAGAGACGCTGCTTCATGCCGCGCGAGAGCGTGTCCACATAAAACTCTTTTTTGTCTGAAAGGTTTACAAGCTCCAGCAAATCATTTGTCAGCCTGGCGATATCACGCGAGGCCATCCCGTACATGGAACCATAAAAATCCATATATTCATGTACCTTGAGATTGTCATACACGCCGAAAAAGTCCGGCACATAGCCAATGAGCCGTTTCATCTCCTTGCTGCCCACACCGGCAGAGGTTCCGCCAATCTGCACAGAACCACCGCTGGCTTTCATGAGACCGCAGACAATTCGTATCGTCGTCGTCTTGCCTGCCCCGTTTGGTCCTACAAAGCCAAACAGATCGCCCTCCGGAATATGCAGTGACAGATGATTGACCGCTGTGAACGAACCGTATTTTTTTGTCAAATCATTGATATATAACATTCCGATAGCCCCCTCCTTCACTGTATGGAGTAGAGGCATCCATAAGATGTCTCCACGCAGTCATCATCCA
>CAMWOK010000343.1 GCA_947175845.1 uncultured Lachnospiraceae bacterium
AAGGGAAAACCTGTTGATGGAGATGCTGCCGACCGGGCTGTCGAAATGAGGGGGAATAGTCATGCCAGTATTTCGCATTCGTGACAAGGAAATATCGTTTCCGCAGCCGATACTTGCGCGGGAGGACGGACTGCTTGCCGTCGGCGGGGACTTGTGTGTCGAGCGGCTTCTGTTGGCGTATTCTCATGGGATATTTCCGTGGTACAATCCGGGGGAGGAGATTTTGTGGTGGTGTCCTAAAGAGCGATTTGTCATTTTCCCTGACGAGATTCATATATCGCATTCCATGAGAAAGTATATGAGAAAACATGTGTTTAAGGTGATGATGAACAGGGATTTTGCGGACACCATGCACCGCTGCCGGATGAAGCGGGAACTTGGCGAGGGAACATGGATATCCGACGAGATGGAGGAAGCATACTGCCGTCTGCACGCGCAGGGGTATGCAGTCAGCGTGGAAGTTTTTGAGGATGGTGCGCTGGCGGGCGGCTTTTACGGCGTCTGTCTGGGGAAGTGCTTTTTCGGGGAGAGTATGTTTTCAGAGAAAGAGAATGGCTCCAAGACAGCGCTGATCGCCTTTGCGCAGCTTCTGGAGCGGGAAAAATTTCTCTTTATTGACTGTCAGTTCCACACGGAACATTTAGAGAGCATGGGCGGCCGATACATCTCGTGGAAGGAGTACGATGCGCTGCTGCAAAAAGGCTTACAGGGATAATCCCCTGAAATCAATCTTTTTTATTCTTTTTTCATACTCTTTATAGATAGTTTTGTGGTATATCCTGTTGCAGAATGGTAGAATAAGGGTAACTTATAAACAAAGGTGCAACGGTCGGCGCGTTTCGCATAACAGGGGACTGCGCCATGAGAAACAGGAGGAAGACAGGATGGATTTTTTTGACAGGACCACAAAGGTTGTAAAGGAAATCGGCAATGTGACAAAGGAGCAGACAGAGCTTGCAAACCTTAAGATTCAGAAGGCTGCAATCGAGAAGAAGATGGAGGGGCAGTACGCGGAAATCGGCAGAAGATATGTCGCGTACATCGCAGACTCTTTCCGTACGACGCCCTTTGATGTGACGGATATTCTGGACGCCATCAATCCGGAGCTGGAGCGGGTGTCCGATATCGCGGATCAGATTGCGCAGAAGGAGCAGCAGGTCAGACAGCACTCGATTGAGAAGGACAGAAAAAAGGCGTTGGAGCAGTTTGAGAACGAGAAGCGCAAGCTTGACAAGGCGCGGGACATGGATGTGATTTCCATGGCAGAGTACGAGGAGAAGCTGGGAAAGGCACAGAAAAAGTTCGACAACTTCGAGATGCTCAAAAAGATTCAGATGCAGTTTGAGATGGATATTATCACCCGGGAAGAGTATGACGAAAAGGTGAAAAACGTGCTGCAGTAGAAGTGCATTGGGGGGCGGGAGATCGCCCCTTTTCTTTATGCCAAAAGATTTGCCAGAAACTTTTGTATACAGGATAGATAATTCGAGGATGTTGTGGTAAACTGTAGGAAAACAAAAACGGCATCTGCCCCGGCGAAAGGAAAACATATGGAACAACAACACAAGCGGCGCGTGCGCTACAAAGGAACACATCCGAAAACCTACGCGGAGAAATACAAGGAGCACAACCCCGAGCAGTACGCGGACACTATAGAGAAGGTCATCAGCAAGGGGAGCACGCCGGCGGGAATGCATCGCTCAATCATGGTCAACGAAATACTGGAGTTTCTGCAGATACAGCCAGGGCAGACAGGACTGGACGCCACACTTGGCTATGGCGGCCACACGCGCAGGATGCTGGAACAGCTGCAGGGCAGCGGGCATATCTATGCGCTGGATGTGGACCCAATCGAGATTGTCCGGACAAAGGAGCGTCTGGAAAGGGCGGGATTTGGTTCGGACGTACTAACTGTCATACAGGAAAACTTTGCCAACATTGATCGGATTGCTGCGGCGCATGGCCCGTTTGATTTTGTGCTTGCCGACCTGGGTGTGTCCTCCATGCAGATTGACAATCCGGACAGAGGATTTTCTTACAAGGTGGAGGGTCCGCTTGATTTGCGCCTCAACCCTGAAAAGGGGGTGTCTGCGGCGGAGCGCCTGAGAGCGCTGACGCAGGAGGAGCTTGAGGGGATGCTTGTGGAGAACGCGGACGAGCCGCACGCCGCCAGGATTGCCGCGGAGGTGGCAAAGACCCTGCGGCGCAAAAGTCCGATAGAGACGACGACACAGCTGCGTGAAGTGATAGAGCGGGCGTTAGCGCATCTGCCCGACAACAGCGAGAGACGCGATATCGTCAAAAAGACCTGCCAGCGCACCTTTCAGGCACTGCGCATAGACGTGAACAGCGAGTTTGAAGTGCTCGAGGCGTTTCTCGACAAGCTTCCAAAGGCGCTGGCGCCCGGCGGCAGAGCGGCGGTTCTGACCTTTCACTCCGGCGAGGACAGGATGGTCAAGAAGGCGTTTAAGCAGGGGCAGAAACAGGGCGTTTTCTGCGCGATCGCTCAGGAGGTGTTGCGCCCGTCCGCGGAGGAGTGCAGACAGAATGGAAGGGCGCGCTCCACAAAGATGCGCTGGGCGGTGAGAGGAGAGTGAGCAAAAATGGGGTACATCGAAGAGACAGATGAACTAGCGCTGGATTTTCAGAAAATTGCGGGGATGTCGGGACAGGCAGTCATTCCTGTGGCCATTCAGAATGTGGATACGGGTGAGGTCATCCTTGTGGCATACACCAACGACCAGGCACTGCGCGAGTCTATCAGACTGCGCAGATTAGTGCTGTGGAGCACATCGCGCAATGCGCTGTGGCACAAGGGAAAGACCTCGGGAAATGAGTTTGTGCTGACGGATATTTTTGTCAACTGCGAGCAGAATTCCCTGGTGTACAAAGTGCGGCCGCTGAACGGAAACATCTGCCATACTTCCCACAAAGGAGTGGCGAACAATTGTTTCTACAGAAAGCTTGACATGGACACCATGCGGTTGGTGAATCTGAATGAGCGCTGATGATACATACCTGACAGAAGGCATAAACATTAATATTAGGAAGGAGCAATCATGAAGGTAGAGGAAAGTTTATTCATTCAACAAAAGAAGGCGCTGCTGAAAAAGCTGCTGGACATGCTGCTGGATCGGTATCCGTACGCATCCATTCTGGCGGAGGACGCAAAGGCAAGAACGTACAGCGTCTCGCGCAAAAATATGAATGTGGGAGAGGGGGAGCGCGGGACTTACAGGGGCTTTGTCGTCAAGGTCTCGGACGGAAAACACTACGAAGAGTACTCTTTCAACCAGATTCCGGA
>CAMWOK010000344.1 GCA_947175845.1 uncultured Lachnospiraceae bacterium
GTGACTGCGATATTGTATTCTGAGTAGGGCTGTACATCACTGATTTCGGTGCTGTAGGACAGATTGGGCGCCGGGAGTGCAACCGTGGAAGTCTGACCGGAGTCGTCCGTTGTGAGTGTCTGGACAACTGTGTCCGGCGCGCCCGAGTAAGAGATTGTGACGGTGGCATTGTCTATGGGGATAAAGCCCAGCGACGATGTAACGCTTATGGTTAAATCTCCAGAGTAGGCGGGAGTTTCGGCTTTCATAATTTGAGACATAAAAATCCCCTGCATATGTTTTTTATAGTATATGCAGGGGATTTGAACTGTGTTACATGTTATTATATAAGGTGTTATTTTTTCATCCCGGCCCGCTTTCTGAGGGTGGGATCAAGAATCTTTTTGCGGATGCGCAGACTTCCGGGCGTGACCTCGAGCAGCTCGTCCGTGTCGATAAAGTCCAGGGCCTGTTCCAGGCTTAAAATCCTGGGCGGCGTCAGACGCAGCGCCTCGTCCGCGCTCGAAGAGCGCGTGTTTGTGAGCTGCTTTTTCTTGCAGACATTGAGCTCGATATCTTCCCCTTTGCCGTTTTGTCCGACCACCATGCCCGAGTAGACCTTCTCACCCGGTCCGATAAACAAGGTGCCGCGCTCCTGGGCGTTGTACAGGCCGTAAGTGATGGCCTCGCCCGCCTCAAACGCGATGAGCGAACCCTGCTTGCGGTACTGGATATCGCCCTTGTAGGGGCCATAGCCGTCAAAAATCGTATTTAAGATCCCGTTTCCCTTGGTGTCGGTCAGAAATTCGCCGCGGTATCCAATCAGTCCGCGCGACGGGATGGAGAACTCAAGCCGGGCATAGCCGCCGCTCGCCTTGCCCATGTTCTGCAGCTCACCCTTTCTCTGGCTGAGCTTCTCGATGACCGTGCCGGAAAATTCCTCAGGGACATCCACGTATGCGAGCTCCATGGGCTCAAGACGTCTGCCGCTCTCATCCGTCTTATATAGAACTTCCGCCTTGCTCACAGCAAACTCAAACCCCTCACGGCGCATATTTTCTATCAGAACGGACAGATGCAGCTCGCCGCGACCGGAAACCTTGAAGGAGTCCGCGCTGTCCGTCTCCTCGACGCGCAGCGACACGTCTGTGTTGAGTTCTTTGAACAGCCTGTCGCGGATATGGCGGCTGGTCACATACTTTCCCTCCTGGCCGGCCAGCGGCGAGTCGTTCACGATAAACTGCATCGCGATTGTTGGCTCGCTGATTTTCTGGAACGGGATCGGGACAACGTTGTCTGTGGCGCAGAGTGTGTCTCCGATATGGATGTCCGAGATGCCCGAGATGGCGACAATCGAACCGATTCCGGCCTGCTTTACCTCCACCTTGTTCAGCCCGTCAAACTCGTAGAGCTTGCTCACTTTGACCTTCTTTTGCTTGTCCGGTTCATGGTGGTTGCAGATGACCACCTCCTGGTTCACGCAGATCGAGCCGTTGTCCACCTTGCCTACGCCGATGCGTCCCACGTATTCATTGTAGTCAATGGTGCTGATTAGAACTTGCGTTCCTGCATCTGGGTCCCCCTCCGGCGCCGGGATGTAGTCGAGTATCGTCTCGAACAGTGGTGTCATATCAACACCGACAGCATCCTCCTCCAGGGAAGCGATCCCTGTTTTTGCAGAGGCGTACACGAACGGGCAGTCGAGCTGCGAGTCGTCCGCGTCCAGCTCGAGAAACAGCTCGAGCACCTCCTCGACAACCTCGGCAGCGCGCGCCTCGAGGCGGTCAATCTTGTTGATGCAAACGATGACGGGAAGTTTCAGTTCCAGCGCTTTTTTCAGAACAAACTTGGTCTGCGGCATGGCGCCCTCGAACGCGTCCACGACAAGAATAACACCGTTTACCATCTTGAGCACGCGCTCCACCTCGCCGCCGAAATCGGCGTGGCCCGGCGTGTCAATGATGTTAATCTTTGTGTTTTTATACATAACAGCTGTATTTTTTGATAGTATGGTGATGCCGCGCTCGCGCTCGATATCGTTGGAATCCATAACGCGCTCGGCGACCTCCTGGTTCTCGCGAAACACGCCGCTCTGCTTTAACAGCTCGTCCACAAGCGTCGTCTTGCCGTGGTCGACATGGGCGATAATGGCAACATTTCGGACATCTTCTCTTCTCTGTATCATATCAGTAACTCCTCCATAATATAGCGATAGCTTCCCAAAGTCTATCTGACACAGCGCCTTTGGGGCTATATGCTCTCCTCAAAACTTAAATAGTATAGCACCTGCAGGCATTTTTTGCAACGAAAAAATCGCTCTGTGCAGTTTAACCTCGACCTCCTGTTACAGGCATCAAACCATGTAAATCCACTTTGCAGTGGCAAAGCTGCGCACTGTGGATTGATTATCTTGCCTCCAATGCATAACTGTTCTAAGAGAAAATGCTGCACGTTTGTGCAGAAACATTTCTACGGCATCTCTCATAATGCGGCTTAAAGAGATACGGATACCTGACAATCGGTGTCGAATGGTGTCGAAACAGCAGGAAAAAGCTGATTTTCTGCGATATTTCAAGCTTTATTTACCGTATAAAGTAGCATATGATTTAACTACAAGGACGAAGGGAGAATAATAAGAATGCAAGAAACATTAAAGACAAAAAATGGGTATCATGAGCAGGTGATTGAGAACAATCAAGTGACAATTATGGGAGAAATCGTAAGCGAATTCTCATTCAGCCATGAAATTTTTGGCGAGGGCTTTTATATGGTTGACATTCAGGTGGCAAGGCTGTCTGAGTCCATGGATGTAATACCGGTGATGGTATCTGAGAGGCTGCTTGATGTAAATGAAGATTACAACGGCATGATGGTAGTTGTGAACGGACAGTTCCGTTCCTACAACAGACACGAGGAACATAAGAATAAACTCGTACTGTCTGTATTTGCAAGGGAGATAGAGTTTGTGGATGAAATCAGTGAGAATATCAAGACAAACCAAATATTCCTTGACGGTTTTGTGTGCAAGGAGCCTGTATATAGAAAGACTCCGCTCGGCCGTGAAATCGCCGACCTGCTGCTTGCGGTAAACCGCCCCTATGGCAAATCGGATTACATTCCATGCATCTGCTGGGGAAGGAATGCCCGCTATGCCTCTAATTTTGAAGTCGGAGAGCGCTGTCTGGTATGGGGGCGCATCCAGTCAAGGGAGTACATGAAAAAGCTGTCTGAGGATGAGCTGGAAAAGAGGATTGCCTATGAGGTATCCGTCAGCAAGCTTGAGCTTCCGGATGACGAGGAAGATGTGTAA
>CAMWOK010000345.1 GCA_947175845.1 uncultured Lachnospiraceae bacterium
ACGAACCTTGAGGGAGTGCATGAGCTGGAGGTTGAGATTGGCGAAATTACAATGCCGAATGCGCAGATGCTTACAAAGGAATACTGGCTCAACTGTGACAATACGGAGACGGAGGAAACAGATATTCTGTGCAGCAGGGAGGACATGCAGTTCCGTGTGGGCGGCTGCGAGATTGAGTCGGGCAGCAGCGTCCACTTTAAGGTGCGGCTGTCGGAGCGGCCGCCGTACCAGATTGCGGCAGGCGAGACTGGTAAGGTGAATTTGGATGTGCGCATGAAGTCCAGAACGGAGGAAGGCGTCTGCATCGCTGTTCTGCAGCTGCTTCGCACAGAAGTGAGCTGTCTTATCAGTGGTATTCAGGAGGATGGCGTCAAACGCTATATCATGACGCCGGGCATGGCGGGACAGCGGCAGCTGTTGCTGTCTTATTTTACAGACAACGGAAGGCGTGTGCGGCAGCCGGATCCTGAGCGGAACAAGAGCAGAAAAGATGCGGAGACTGCCGCGTTTCCCATGTTTATGGCAAGCGGGCGTCTGGAGATTCCGCTCGATGTCAATATGAAAAAGGGCGATGTGTGCATCTCCGAGGAGATTATGCATGGACTTGGCAAGGGAAATGTCTATGTTGAGGTAGGGACGGAGTATATTGATGAGAATCCGCGCGAGCGGAGGAACCGCAGAAATGTGATCTACGGAAATCCGGCGCTCTTTGATGCGCAGGAATGTATGCAGGTGGAAACTGCGGTCAGGGTACTGAATGACAAGGGAAGTTTTCAGGTGGCGGCAAAGCTGCTCGGCGACCAGAAGAGTATCGTGCTGCAGCTGAACTGGGTGGCGGTCAGGTTTGACACAGGGAAGGACGCCGATGAGCTTCAGGATGAGGAGGATCGGTTTATTGCGCCTGAAATGCCGACAGTCCGTCTTAGGGCGAAGGAGAGTTACTACTTTAATGTGAGCTTTCATAATATGGAACCCTGCCGCCTGAACTATGAACTGACAGACCCTGAGAGTGGGGAAATCGGGGCGGACGGTTTGTACACGGCGCCTGCGAAAGAGGGCGTATACGAGATTTACATTTACTGTACGGATATGCCTAAGATTTCGACCTACGCATATGCTGTGGTCGGCAGGTAGAAGGAACGAACTGCAACAGGAAGCCGGGGGCTGAACTGTTATTATTGTGAATGCGGAGGGAAAAATGCTTCTGAATACAGGAAAAGCACATTACAGAATTGTCTGGGAAGTATTGAACGGCGAAGTGAATGATGTCTATGTATGCCAGAAACAAAACGAGCCCACGGCGCCGTACAAGACAGTCTGGCTTGTCAAGGATCGACTGCTTGCAAGGGAGCTGATGGGTAAGCTTGACGGTGTGTGTGAAACGTGTTTTATGCATAATGAAGCTGCGGGCTTTGTGTTTGCGTATGGGGAGGAGCGGCCTTTATGCAGGTTTTATCTGAATGCGGTGCAGTGTGATGAGGCATCACCGTCAAGGATATGGTTGGATTTGGTGGTCAGATGTATGACATCTGGATTGCCGCCTGCTGTCCTGAATGTGATTTTAAAACAGCGGCAGTTTCATATCGGTGCGGACGGAGATATTTGGCTTGGCAGTTTTGTGGATCTGTCCGAGTACGACGCACAGACGGGAGAAAAGGAAAATGTGGTGTTGTGTGCAGCGTGCATCATGGAGCTGATTGCGCTGGGGGCTGCGGCAAAGACATCGGCTGCGGCGAAAAATATCCGTGTGATGAAACTGATACAAAAAAAACTGGATCGGAACGAATATCAGGAGTTCATGCAGCTGTACAGTGACATCAGGCTGATGACACGGGATAGTGGGCGTCGCGGCAGCAAGGAAAGGCTCAAAGACCTTGTCGTAACCAGACAGGATACAATATACCGGATACTTGCAGCCATCTGCATTGTGCTGGTGTGCATGGTCATTTTCATGCTAGTGGGACATCTGTTATTTGGGGAGTTTTCATTTTGGAAACTGTTTCATGCGCCGCTGAACCGGATTGGGACAGAATCGCTGCTGCAATAACCTGAAGGAGAAATGCTGGTGAAACAAAGTATTAAGACAAGGATGACAGTTATATTGGCGATAATAATCTATATCATTTTGATGAAGACTACCGTGGATGGAATCACGCCGTATGGATCATATGACACGCTGCAGCTTACGCGGGATGAAAGCGGAAAGATTTATCTGGTGTATGCCTCAGATGATGAGGTTATGGTTGGCCGAATGGACATGGAAGGTCATGCGGACAGATTTTATCGATGCAGACGCAAGACGCAGGACGCGCGGCTGTTGTGCGCCTATTACGAGGGAAAGCTTTATATCAGTCAGGTTTGGCAAGAGACGGATGACATAAGACAGGGTGAGGATGCAGGGCAGCATTTCAGTGTGTGGCAAACGGAAGTTCGAGGATTTCGGTGCATTCTGCAGGGAACCATTGACAGCGAAACGGCATTTACAGATATGAGAGTTGACAGGAGCGGCATCCATTTGTCGGGCGTGGATTTGCAGACGCAGGAGGCCGTGACTTACAGATACCAGGACGAGGAACTGCTCGTTCGGAAATATGTGACAGATTTTGTTCCGCGCACAGTGTATTTTTCTGAAAATGGGCTGTATATGCTGTCGAACGACAACCGGATGTACTTTGTCGGGGCAGAGGAGAACAGCAGCAATCCGGTTGGGCAGGATTTGGGAGAAGCTGCAGTCATTTTCGCAGATAAGTATGGCATTTATTGGCAGAATAAGGGTAGCAGGGACGTCAACTGCCTGCTCTATGAGGAGGCGGAGGGATTTACCATCCGAGATATCGGACATGTGAAGGATATCGCATATTCAAGGGTTGCGCAAAACAGCGTGCTGTTTTTACAGGAAGAAGGGAAAGACAAGTTTTTTGTTATCGGGCAGGATGGAAGCGGGTACTATTTTGATGAAATCGAAGTAGAGCGTATGGCTGTTATGAAGAATGCCTTGATGCCGATGGTGATGGTCACGGTGATCTATGCTGCGGTCGGTGCAGCGTTTATGCTGATTGTGCGTTTCCTGCGCCATAAGAGCAGGCTGCTCTATAAGACGCTGGCGGCAATCAGCGGACTAAGCGGAATCTGTCTGGTGGTCATGACTGTTATCATCAGTTTTCATGAAGGCGGGAGCTATAGTGGAATGAACCTTGCCGTGATTGCATTTGCCGAGTGGCTTGTGGTAATGGTCATCACGATGCTGTTTCTGGGACATATCTGGAAGAATATGGACATTGTACTTG
>CAMWOK010000346.1 GCA_947175845.1 uncultured Lachnospiraceae bacterium
CCCTGTGACAACTCCCTGTTCACAAGGCACTTAACGCACGCGATTCTACTCTGCAGAATATTGAAAAAATTATTTGTGACAATCGAACTATACAACAATCTGCCGCGTTTGTAAAGAGAAATTTGAAAGATAAATCTGGATAAAAAATTTTGAAAACCGCTTGCAGAACTAATGTTTGTATGATAAAATAATATTGTTTTTTGCGATAGGCAGTGTATTCGGCGTGAGGAAAAAGACTATGGAAACACAGATGATAACACAATTACTTCTATGGATTGCGGTCGCCGCGGGGATTGTCCTTGTCGCGGTGGTGGGCGTGCTGCTGTGCCGGCAGTTTCGCAAGTATGCGTGGACGAGGGAGCGCGACCACATGGACGGATTTGAATTTGAGTACTACTGTGCAGACCTGCTCGCGGCAGACGGCTTTGTCGATGTGAAGGTCACGCGCAGCAGCGGGGACTATGGCGTGGATATCCTGGCGGAGAAGGACGGTGTGACTTACGCGATCCAGTGCAAGCGCTACTCCGGCCTTGTGGGGATCAAGGCGGTTCAGGAGGCGTACGCGGGCAGGGATTACTATGACAGGATGGTCGGCGCGGTTCTGACCAACCAGTATTTTACAAAGCCTGCAGTGCAGGCGGCGCGGAAGCTCAAGATCCTTCTGTGGGACAGGGACTATCTGCAGGGGATGGAGAGGAATTAGCGTACCGGGCGTGTTCTTGTGGAGAGAGGGAGGACTGTGCATATGGATGCGGAAGAACTATTGTGGAGGAAGCGCCTTTCAGAGCTGGCGGACAAGGCGTACAACAACAGCCAGTATGTATTTACCGGATTTTTGACGGCGGCGGAGCTTGATGTGTATTACCAGATGGAGCGGGAGCTGTCCTATGTCCCAGTCACCATATCTGGCGGGACTGCGGACTGCGAGCGCGTGATGCTTCGCTTTGGCAGTGAGGAGATCTGCGGCTATGAGGAGCCGTTCCCGATCCAGTGCGTCGCGATCGCGCCCCTGGTCGAGAAGTTTGGCGAGGCGCTCGGGCACAGGGATTATCTGGGGGCGCTGATGAATCTGGGCATCGAGCGCAGCACGCTCGGGGACATCATCATTGACGGGAAGCGCGCGTACCTGTTCTGCACGGAGAAGATGGCGCCGTATATTGTCGAAAATCTTGACAAGGTAAGGCACACCAGCGTGTCATGCCGCCCGGCGCAGACCGTGCCAGAGAGCGCCATCACGAAGGTGGAGCGCCGGACGGTGCAGGTGAGCGCGGCGCGCTCGGACAGCATTATAGCGAAAGTATATAATTTGTCAAGAAGTGAGAGCGTGGAGCTTTTTCGGGCAAAAAAGGTCTTTGTGAACGGCAGGCTCAACGAGAACAACGGCGGTCAGCTCAAACCCGGAGACAGGGTGTCTGTGCGCGGGTTCGGGCGATTTCTCTTTGTGGAGATAACGGGCGAGACGCGCAAGGGGAAGCTGAATGCGGCGGTTGATGTATCCTGCTGAAAAACGCATATTTGTACAATTCGATATTAAACTTGTACAAAGTAATTTATTTTAATATACCCCATTGATTTATTCTGCAATCGTGATATGATAGCATTTCGAGACAGATAACAGTTACAGGATCAGTGGTGTGAAAAATAGTTCTCAAGCGGCGTTTTTCATATCTATTTGGGCCGCCAGCGGCGGCATGGGGGATTATTATGGAAAAGCAGGCAGTTTACAGTATGACAGAGGGAAGCCCGGCGCGGCTTCTGCTCAGATTCACGGTTCCGATGCTGATCGGAAACCTTTTTCAGCAGTTTTACAACATGGTGGACTCCATCGTGGTAGGGCGTTTTGTGGGTGCCAATGCGCTGGCGTCGGTGGGGGCGACAGGCTCTTTGAATTTCCTGTTTTTTGCCATGAGCTTTGGCGTCGCTGCAGGTGTCGGCGTCGTGGTGTCACAGTATTTTGGCGCGGACAGGATGGACATGGTGGAGAAGAGCATTATCAATGGCATGTATCTTCTGGCGGTGGTCTCCGCGCTGATGGGAGTGGCCGGCATTCTGACGGCGAGATGGGTTCTCGAAGCGCTCGACACGCCCGCGGTGATTCTCGACGATGCCGTGGTCTACATGCGCGTCTCCTGTGCCGGCATTCTGGCGATTGCGGCGTACAATGGCGTGGCGTCTGTGCTGCGCGCGCTGGGAGACTCCAAGACACCGCTGTATTTTATGGTCGCGGCGTGTTTTATCAATATTGGACTGGACCTGCTGTTTGTCGTGGTATTTGATTGGTCCGTGTTCGGTGTGGCGCTCGCGACCGTCATCGCACAGCTTGTGGCGGCTGCCGGGGCGTTTGCCTACGCGCTGTACAAGATTCCATATTTTCATATCAAGAGAGAGAACCGCCCGGTGCGGCGGGATATCATCGCAAGATGTTTCACGCTGGGGCTTCCGATTGCGCTGCAGAATGCCCTGATAGCTTTTTCGTGCATTTTTCTGCAGAAGGTGGTCAACGGGTTTGGGGAGAGTGTGGTTGCGGCCAACACGGCGCTCGGGCGCATTGAGCAGATTGTACAGCAGCCTTATGGATCGCTTGGTGCGGCGCTCACCACATACACGGGACAGAATATCGGAGCCGGCAGGATCGACCGGGTAAAGCAGGGGTACAAGGCGGGATTCTGGAGCGTTGTCGCATTCAGCATTGTGATGCTGATCCCGTGCCAGCTGCTGGGAGAGCAGATCGTGGGGGTGTTTGTGACTGATCCGGAGGTTATCGCGATCGGCGCGCGCGGACTTGCCATCACAAGCTGTTTCTACTTTTTCCTGGGCATGATCTATGTGGCCAGGAGTGTGCTCAACGGTGCGGGCGACGCCGCGTTTGCCATGATCAACGGTCTGATGGAGGTGGCCGGGCGCGTGGGATTTGCCGTTCCGCTCACGCGGATCGCGTTTATCGGCGTGTGGGGGATCTTCCTCACAACCGGCCTGACGTGGGCGCTGACAGGAATTATGAGCATGGGGCGCTACCACAGAGGAAAATGGGAATTTAAGGGAATTTAACAGTTCAGCCATGCCCATTCATAAGTTGTCGGATTGTACGATTTGACAAATCATTTTGGTTATTTCCGACAACTTATTTCATGTCGGGCGTCTGCCCTATAAAATTGAATATACAAAATGCCTTATGTGAGCAAGCTCCCAACAGCATTCTGTATATCCAATTTTGCATGGCTGAACTGTTACCATAAAATTATAAGAAGGCTTTACTTGTCGGCGAAATGCGTGTAGAATAAGTAGT
>CAMWOK010000347.1 GCA_947175845.1 uncultured Lachnospiraceae bacterium
ATGTGCACCACTCTGCGCGATTTCCATTGTACTGTCCGTATTGCGAAGCGTCGCTATGCCGTTCTCCTCAATCCACTGGCTGAGCCGGGATGCGCGCTTGACTGCGAGCGAATGTACTGTCAGGCTGTCAGGGTTAAGTTTTACAATTTCATCAATGGTATTCTGCACATCCGCTTCAAGTTCCCCGGGAAGCCCCAGGATAATATCCATGTTGATGTTGTCAAACCCTGCCTCCCGCGCCAGCCGGAAAGCGTCCTTCACCTGTGCCACGGTGTGCTGCCTGCCGATGTATTTCAGCGTCGCATCCTTCATGGTCTGGGGATTCACCGAGATGCGCGTCACGCCATGTCTTTTCAGCACTTCGAGTTTTTCCTGCGTGATACTGTCTGCGCGCCCCGCTTCCACAGTCAGTTCTTTTACATGCCCAAAATCAAAACTGTCATGAATATATTGGAGCAGCTGAGCTAATTCTTCTGCCGCGAGCGTTGTCGGTGTCCCGCCGCCAATGTAAATCGTGTCCAGTATCTTGTCCCTGTATGCCTGCGCCACAAAATCAATTTCCCGGAAAAGGGCCTGCAGATATTCCCCTGTGCGCCCGCGCCACGCCGCGATTGGATATGATGTAAAGGAACAGTACAGGCATGTCGTCGGGCAGAATGGAATACCGATATAAACGCTGTAGCCATCCTCATAATGGATCCTGTCAAGAATCGCCTTTTCCCGCCTGGCAATGTCAATACTCAGCTGCGCTTTCCTGTCGCTGACCGCATGAGTTTCTTTCAGCCATGCCGTAATCTCCGCATCGCACTTTCCCTCCGCGACCATCCCCATAGCGAGCTTTGTCGGCCGGATGCCTGTGAGATTTCCCCACGGAAGCGTTTTTCCTGTGTAGTCGCACAGATCCTGATACAGCGAAAGCTTGCACTCCTTTTTTATGACATCTGTGTCATATTCAAAGGTATGTGAATACTCCTTTCTGCCGTCAATGTCAAGCACCACTTTCATACTGTTATCCGCAAGATAAACTGCCACCTGTTTTGAATTGTCCTGCTCCTGCATAGTCTCATTCACAGCCCTGTCAGTCTCCCGCGGCTTAAGCTGCTCCGCGGACACCCGCACTTCCTGCTCTGGATAAAAGGACTTGACCAGCGCATGTAAATCATACTGATAATTCTCTCTGTTTGTATACACATTTATCATATCACACCTCAAAATCCTGGATAACTATAACGCTTCCCACGCAATACAGACCGGTTTATCCTGCCGCCAAAAAAACTGTAACGCGCATTGCAGTGCCTTTTCCACGGAAAGTATCTGATACTCTGAAAAATCATCCACCACAGCCTGTCCCCCTTTATCAGAATGGAAAGTCTGAGAAGATAGGACACTTTGAATCTGCTGTTCATAATGGTACTAGAACATGCAATGCCTGGAATAACCCATGCTCCAAATAAGCATTGACTATTCCAGGCATAAACTATCCCAGACATGGATTGTACTTTCGCTCATATCCCACTGTCGTTGCGTCCCCGTGCCCTGAGTAGAGCTTCACGTCATCCGGGAGCGTCATGATCCGCTCGCGGATGGAGTCGCCCAGCTGCCGCATGGAACCGGAGTAGAAATCTGTCCTTCCCACCGAACCATTGAAAATGGTGTCCCCGCAGAACATGGTTTTCTCGTCTGCAACATAATAGCAGCACCCGCCCATGGTGTGCCCCGGCGTGTGGATCACCTCAAAATCAGCCCCTGCCATGGAAAAAGTCTGTCTGTCGCGAAGATACACGTCCGCCTCAAAGCCGTAAGCCTTGCCAAACCAGCCGGACAGATTTTTTTCCGGGTCTTTTAAAATCTCTGCTTCGCCCTCGTAGGCATAAATTTTTGCACCGCTGAGTTCCTTAAGCTTCAGCGCGCCGCCCGTGTGATCGCCATGGCCGTGCGTCAGCAGAATCCCCGCAATTTTCTCAAATCCAAGACTTTTCACGTCAGCATACACGACCTCACCGTTGTCGCCGGGATCGATGACTGCTATCTCGTCAGCACCCTCCCTGTACACGTAGTAACAGTTGGTCTGGCAGGCGCTCAGCACCCTTCTCTTTACTTTTAAATCCGCCATATCAGCCCGTCGTCCTTTCAATATCTATCACATTTTTAATGGTCTTTAATTTCTCCACAATCATCTGAAGCTCTTCCCGGCAGCGAATCTCAAAGGTCATTCCTATCGTGGCGATATCCTGCTTGTTTGTCCTGGTATTCACTGAGCGGATATCAATATTTTTCTCAGAAAGCGCCTTTGTGATATCCGCCAGCAGACCATTTCTGTTCTGCGCATAAATCACAATCTCTGTCAGATATTTCTCATTGCGCTCCGCCGCTTCCTCCGGCTGCCACTCGGCGTCAATCAGCCTGGAACGGTCTATATCCGAGAGACTCATAATATTGATGCAGTCAGTCCTGTGGATGGAGACGCCGCGCCCGCGCGTGACAAACCCGACAATCTCGTCGCCGGGAACCGGCGCACAGCAGCGTGAAAAACGCACTGCCACATCATGAATCCCCTTGACTGTGATGCCGGTTTTGCCCTTGGGATGCATCAGTTTGCTGACACTGCTTTCCTGGATTGCAGCCAGAATCTCTTCGTTCGTCTCCTGCTTCTTGTTGAGTCTGGCGTACAGTTCCTGCATTCGGTTGATCACCTGGCCCTCCTTGAGCGCACCGTGCCCAATCGCCGCAAGCACCGCATCCCAGTCGTTGAAACCGTACTTGTGCATCACCGCTTTCTGAAACTCAGCCTTGAGAATTTCGATCAAATTAATATTTTTTGACTTGCAGTAATTCTGGAGAAGTTCTCTTCCTTTGATAATATTCTCTTCCTTGAACTCGCTCTTGAACCATTGGGATATCTTATTTTTCGCCTGCGCTGACTTTACGATATTCAGCCAGTCGCGGCTTGGTCCCTTCGAATTTTGAGAAGTCATGATTTCGATACAGTCGCCGTTGTTGATCTGATAGTCGATCGTGACGAGCTTGCCGTTCACCCTGGCGCCTATCATCTTGTTCCCGACCGCACTGTGGACACTGTAGGCAAAATCAATCGGCGTAGAACCGGCCGGAAGATTCTTGACGTCCCCCGCCGGCGTAAAACAGTAGACATGGTCCGAAAAAAGATCCAAATCGCTCTTGAGCAGCTTCATAAACTCCTTGTTGTCAGACATATCCTGCTGCCACTCAAGAATCTGGCTGAGCCATGTCAGCT
>CAMWOK010000348.1 GCA_947175845.1 uncultured Lachnospiraceae bacterium
CATTCGATACGATCAATTAACGAGAGTTCTCAAAGAGCTTAGTCAAAGAAATCCTTAAAGTAAATCAATCAAATAACTCCCTCAATACAGTCATATTGCAGTATTTCCACGCATTTTCTGAATTGCAGTTGAATCCATTATACATGATTCGGCAGAAAATGGCAAATTGCTGAGTAGGCATCGCCTGGTACAGATGCCTAAAAAACTGTACAGAAATAATCTGTACAGCCTGCGCAGGATATTTTTTAACAGTTTCTTAGAGCGTGCACGTCAAAAAAACGCAGGCGAAAAAAGTGGTGTGTGCTGTTTTTGCGCGCAGAGGCGCATGCTGCGTCATCAGCATGCGCCTCTGCGGCTGATTTCAATATTAGGGTTCCGTGGTGTTCTGTGCGACCATGACCTGCATGGCGGCAAGAATGACCTGCAGCTGCTTGTCAGTACATTTATGTGCATAATTGTTGAGTTCTTGAATCAAAAGACTGTTGTTTGTAGACAGAAACATAAGATTGTCCAATGATAGATTCAGAATGTCACATAGTTTGAAAAGTACTTTGACAGATGGCATTCGGTGCTCACTTTCCAGATGCATGTAGTGAACCGGTGAGATATCCACCATTTCTGCGACTTGTTCCTGCGTGAGATTCATTTTGACACGCGCCGTGCGTATTGCATTTCCCAAAGCTCCTTTTTCCATATGTAAGCTCCTTTCCTTGTCTAAAGCGATTGAAATTATTGAAAGCACGCTTTCAATAAGCATATAGAGAATGGAAAATGATGAAAACAAACAAAGAGAGAAATATAAGTCTCAATGAGATACTCAGAGAATAAAATAAACTGAAAATATAGCAGGAATTAGTTCCCTGTGTGAGATATGCGGCTCTGCAGCGCGTCAAAATAAATTTTTCAGTCAGGGAAAAACTTTTGTGAAAAAGCTGTATTAATGATGATAATTGGCGTTTTTTGTCGAGAACGAATATTAGAAATAATTTACATCTATAAAAAAATAGTTGCAATTTCTCTTAGAAGGAAATATAATATCCCTTAAAGAGAAGAAAATTTCTCTCTAAGAGATATTATTGCGCCGTGTCAGCGCGCAGGACAGGAGACAACAGTCAATGAATCAAACAGGAAAACGATCGGGCATGGAAAAGAAAGCTGCGGCACTGACTCAAAACTGGGCTGGCTTTGCCGGTTTCATAAAGTCCAACGCCATAATGGCGGGCTGTATTGCGGCAGTGCTTGCACTGGTCTATGGAGGACAGGCGTTCTCTGACTACTATTATATTGACAAGGAGTGGCTGGTCAACCATCCGGGAAGCTTTTATAACTGGGGGGAAATCGGCAGATTCGGCCTGATTATTGTGAAAAAGCTTTTCAATATGTCCTGGTACAACCCGTACTTGAGCGGGGTGCTTCTGCTGGCCGCATTGTGGCTGACGGCGATGGCGGCAGGATATCTGTTTTATGTCATTGACCAGCGGTTTGGAAGCGTACAGCTGGGAATTTTCATGCTGCTTTTTTTAGTTTATCCGGTATATGCGGAACAGTTTTTGTTTCAGTTTCAGGCGTTTGAGGTCGTGCTGGCAATCTTCTTTCTGATGGTGTCAGACTGGTATCTTGTGCAGGCAGTCAGGGAAAAAAACAAAGCCGCATTTGTGCTCTCCATTCCATTCACGGTGATTGCGTTCGGGGTTTATCAGAGCATGGTGCCTCTTGGGATGTGCCTGTATATCGGAATGTTTCTGACACTGGCATATGCGCAGGAGGAGCAGGGCGAGCGGGTTCTTCCATCCTATATCCGGTATGCTGCCCTACATTTTCTGATAGCGTTTGGCACGTATGAAATCATTGCGAAGCTTTTCTTCTCGGGAAGCGGATATCTGACGGAACAGATTGACTGGAAGAGGGGGACGCTCCGCCTGATCGGAGCGTACTACCGCAGTTTTCTGTGCCCGGATGGCATGTACATGACAGCGGCATATGATATCTGCGTCGCGGTACTGATCGTGGCGCTGGTACTTCTTTTCAGAAGGCTGAGATGGCGTTTTGCAGGATATGCATCCGGAGGGATTGGACTTATGATAGCCCCGCTGTTTCTCGCGCTTGTCATGGGGGTTCCGACAGCTGTGAGGGCGCAGATGATGCTGCCGATGGCGGACGGATTGATGTGGCTGTTTGGAACACACGTGATCTGCACGGAACTGAAAGGGTGCTGGAGGCGGTGTTTGAGTACGTTATTGGTGCTTGTTGGCGGTATCGTGATACTCAACAATGTGTCACCGCTGATGCGGTTGTTTTATACGAGAGATGTTATAGGCAGGGCAGATGATATGGCGGCTTTTGGGATCGCCAATGAGCTCGAACAGATACCTTCTGCACAGGAGGGAAAGCCGCTGATTTTTATCGGACACAGAGACGCCTTGGTCAATCCGGCATGTTTTCAGCCGGATCAGTACATGACGTACATTTCCATGTCGGCCTGCGAGTTAAATTATATGACGGAACCGCAGTATTTTTTCTCCACCGGCAGGATTATCGGATATTTGAGGACACTGGGATTTGATCAGTTCGGGGAGCCTGCGATGGAGATGATGGAGTCCGCCTATGCAGATTGTGAGGATATGCCCATATGGCCGCTTGCGGGGTCTGTCAGGGAATTTGACGCGTATATTATCATAAAACTCGGCGAGAGATAGCTGCCAGTATAACCTGCAGGGAGAAAGAGAGGAATGTAAACATGTTAAAGAAAATGATACAGAAAATAGTGCTGGTATGTATGATGGTCTTTCTGACTGCCGGACAGGCAGTGCTGCCAGTAAGTGCTGTGACAGTATATGAGAGCGACGGCGTCTATCATGAGGAAGGGTACATTGTCATCGGCGAGAGCCACAGTGTGCTGGCCGCGCACGCAATGGGCATAAAAGCAAATGAGGTTGGTAATGTTTTTCATGTAGGGGAAAATGCGGACATTTTGTATGTGCATCAGTGGGACGGCAGCAGGGGAGTCACAAAGAGCGGCAGCGACAATACATTTACCATGAGAGGAAACCTGTTCTTTGTGTTTGAGGGCAACAACGCGGGAGTGGACGACGTGATTCAGACGAGCAAAGAATATATATACAGCGACGGGAATGGAAAGCGGGGCCGCGGTGTGGAAAAGATTCACGAGATCATCGACTGTAATCCCAATATTGCACACTGGAATATTATTTCTATTCACGGCGGAGTGGCTGCT
>CAMWOK010000349.1 GCA_947175845.1 uncultured Lachnospiraceae bacterium
GTGCAGATATAGAGGAAGTGACAGGCGGCTGGCTGTGCGCTATCCCTAAGAAGGATCGGTTAAATCAACTTTGTCGTCTGATCTGGTCATCTGTCAAATATCTGCTTGACGATGGGCTTGGCATACCTGAAATGGGATATCTGGAAACGTGCCGTCCAGATATGGGGGATGGACTCAACCGCCTGATGCTTAGCCAGATCCGGACAGCGGGCGGCATCCTGCTGGATGTTCATGCCGAGGATTTATCGTTCGTGACACTCTGGCCGGAACCAAAAGATGGTTATGCTGCATGGCTTGCGCCCAAAGAGGAATACCGCCGTCTGTTTGGGCTTTTGTCTAGGCAGGGCTGTCTGGAATTACTGGAATATGTTCACTGCCGCAAGCGCAGTTACTTTGTGGCGGAGGCGGCGGCAAAGCAGCTGGAAATGCCCTGTGAAACAGTGGAAGAATTATTGAAAGCATTGGAGGAGCTGCAGATTCTGCGTTCTATGGAATTGGAGCTGGAAAGCGGAGAAGTTAAGGCTTATGAACTTGCGGAACCTGCGGCATTCGTTCCATTTCTGTATCTTGCGCGGTGTTTTATGCAAACCGGAATGAACTATATATGTGTCGGGAATTATGATACCCCCCTGCTTCAGAAAGGGAAATGGAAAAGTCAATACAGTTCACTCAATACTGTGCAGACCGGGACGAATTACATTTATTTTGGAAATTACGATAATTCCTGTCTGCCAGATGATATTTCAGGAGGAAAAGTCAGAGAGGAGGAGGAAAAACATGCCAAAGACAAAACAGATAGACAGGAGAACGCGTCAGACCAATAATATGTCCTGCTATTTAAAAAGATATTGGAGAGAAAATACATTCGTAATCCTTTGCCTGACGGTATTGTGCGGGCTTCAGGTAGGCGCAAATATGCTGATGATGCAGTCCTTTCAGGGCATTATTGACCGCAATATGCATCGGTTTGTGTTTTGGACGCTGATTCTTTCAGGAGTCTGGTTTCTTATCTATGGGCTGACGGGTGTGGAGACCTTTTTTCGGTGTCGTGTGATTCGCAGGATGAACAATGCCATCCGTCAGGATATAACAGAGATATTATTGAACAAAAGTTACCAAAGTTTTCATGAACAGTCTGTTGGAGAATACTTATCCTGGCTCACGAATGATATCAGTCAGATAGAGCAGCTTGCATGGAATCCTTTTTTTAACTGCATTCGCTCTGCAGTCACAGTGGTGTTCAGTATTATTGCCCTGCTCACGCTTCACTGGTCACTGTTAGCAGCATCAATTATAACAACGGTGATTATGCTGTCTGTCCCAAAACTTTTTCATCGGAAGATGGAACATCTGGGCACAGTCTGCGCCCGGAAACAGTCACTGGCGGTGAGCCGGCTCAAAGAACAGCTGGCCGGCTATGATGTCCTGCGTTTTTTTAATCAGGATCAGCGGTTTATCAGCGACACTAGACTTGCCAGTGATTCAATCGAATCCCCAAAATTTCAGTTAGCTTATATAAAAGGATTTATCAGTTCCGGAATGGGATGTATCAACATTGTCTGTCAGATGCTGCATGTCACTTTGATTGGTGTATTGTCTGTTCAGGGAATTATTTTACAGGGAGCGCTTACAGGCGGCGGCAATTTGTGCGGAAATCTTTCTTCCGGATTAGGTAACATGACGCAGGAGCTGTTGTCCATGTCTTCCGCAAAGCCATATTTTGAAAAAATTTCCGCATATACAGAAAATTCTGCCGTGCAGGACGGTCAGGCAAAGACGGAAATTCAGACAAAAATTATGCAAAACGGAATCGCCATGAATCATGTGGGCTTTTGTTATGATAAAAAAACTGTTGTCAGAGAGTTCAGTGCCTGTTTTAAAAAGGGCGGAAAATATGCACTGGCTGGTCCTTCCGGCTGCGGAAAATCCACACTGCTTAAACTTATGCTGGGATGTCTGCCAGAGTATACAGGTTCCATTCGCCTGGATGATCAGGAAATCAGGGATTGCAGTCCGCAGCAGTTATGGCAGCAGATCAGTTATGTCGGGCAGGACGTATTTCTGTTTAATACTACGATTCTGGATAACATTACTCTCGGAGGAGACTTTTCACAAGAACAGATATGGAACGCGGTGCAAGACAGCGCCCTGGAAACCGATCTGTTATCCCTGCCTGGCGGTCTGGACACGATAGTCGGTGAAAATGGCAGCTGTCTTTCCGGCGGCCAGAAACAGCGCGTGGCGATTGCAAGGGCGCTGATCCATAATCGTTGTGTTTTGCTGATCGATGAAGGTACCAGTGCATTAGATGCGGAAAACGCAGAAAGAATAGAAAAAAATCTGCTGTCCAAACCCGGGCTGACACTGATTCTGGTCAGTCATCATCTTTCTGCCGAACAGAAAAAAAGGTTTACAGAGGTGTTTACACTTCCGCCAGCTGGCAATCATGCTTTCTGAAAAAGTCCACTCTCGGTTCCAGATACTTCAATTGATGGCGCTCCATGTCTGCAATGTAAAAAGAAACCGGCTCAAATATCGCACGCCAATCCCATAACTCCTCTCCCAGATTGAGATATTCCCTGAACATCTCACATCCTTCCGGCGCAATTGGGTGAATCAGTATTGCAATAACCTTACAGGCATATAGACAGTCAACGACAAGCTGCTTTCTAAATTCCACATTATTCGCGGCGTCTGCAATCTTTACATTGTTTACCCAATGCTTGTTCACTGCCCGGATAAAGTCGTCCAAAACATAGGCGATACGAGGAAACTCATGGTTATACATATGACGCTCATAATCAAGAACCGCTTTCTCTGCCATAACGCTTATTCGCTCACTCGCATCGCCCACAGGAATTTTGCCGTCACCATTATTCTGGATTGCATAGAAGCAGGTCCGGATCAGCCGGTTAAACACATTGGTTATCAGATTGCCGTCTTTCAGAACCATATCCACACCAGCCCGATCCTCCTCTTTCATAAATACCTGCGGTTTAAAACCTGTACTTTTGGAAGACAGGCCCAGACTCATAAAATGCATCCGCAGCTGATCCTTCGTGTAATAATGAAGCAGTTCATCTGCCGCAGGAGGCTTTAATTCGGAGCTGCTGCTGGCTTTTGTATCCATATACAATAAATGCCGGTTGGCTATGATATGCGATAAGTACACTTTCTCCATATCCGGCACTTCCCCTTTGGGAACCTGCAATCCTGTAAATAACCCTGTCTGAGC
>CAMWOK010000350.1 GCA_947175845.1 uncultured Lachnospiraceae bacterium
ATTTTTTTTGCTCTTATTATTTCCTGCTCCCTCTTTTCTGTTTCCTCTATCTTTTGAGCGATTTTCAGTCTGTTCCCGGCAGTTCCCATCATGAGCTCTACCAGTGCATGTGCATAGCCGCGGCTGATTGCCACATGCAGACCTTCCTCAGCTTTTGCCAGCGCCTCCTCATATCGTTCCAGTTTTCGAAGCGGCCGTGATAAGTTTGCCAGATTGATAAGTTTCAGCTCCGCGGCGTTCTTGGCATCCATATATCCGGCGTCCAGGCTCCTTATGATTGTCTGATAGATTGCGATATCCTTGTTTAGTTCTCCCATATCATAATATGCGATACCCATACCCATCAAAATCAGAATCTCCTGCTCCCGGTATGGGTATACAGTATTACGCTTCTCTCCCCACAGATAAGATTCATAGTCCGGGAGCGTGATTGCCATAGCCTGATGCAGCTGCTGTATAAACTCCTGTGCGCTGCGCTCTCCTGTCTCGTATACCAGCAGTGCCTCGACTCTTTTTACATATTGTCTGTCCACCGGCGATTCTGATATTTTTTCGCGGACATACTCCAGATACCGTCTGGCAATATCATATTCCCGCTTCGCCATGGCATCTTCAAGCAGTGTATATTCTTCCAGCAGAGACCTATCCCTGCCCATACATACTGCACAGCTGTCATGCATGCCGCGGCCCATCTTTTCCATAAGCTTTCTGTAGGTATCCTTTTTGGTCTTATGCCGGCCATTTTCAATGCGCGACAACGTTTCCACAGAACAGATTCCCTCACTTAGTGTCTCCTGTGTCATACCAACCGCATTCCGCGTCAGACGAATCACATCTCCAGCTTTGTAATTTGCCATTTCAGCTCCTCCTCGCAGAAGCGCTCTATTGTCTGCATCTGCTGACAGTCACCAAATACAGAGCAGATACTGTACGCCATCAGACACTCCTCCTGGATCGCGCGCCTTTTTGCGCTGTCCTTATACGCCTCGTTTTTGTATCGTGTCATCAATGCCTGTGCCCTGAGAAAGCGAAGGCGGTCCAGATTTGCAATCTCTCTGCCCTGCGCGACATAATCAATCCCCTTGTCAATATACGATAATACCTTGTCCTGGTCCTGCAAGGTCTGTGCTAAATTCACCAGATTTATCAGAATCCGGCTTCCCAACCCCTGTTTTCTGCGGTTTGTATCATAATATTCTATATAATGAAACATGTCTGAAAGTATGCTCTCGACATAAACAGCTGTCTTTTGATACGCTCCGTACTGTACCAGTGTTAAAATCAGCTCCATCTCCGCTGTCGTATAAAGAGCGTTCTTGCACTGGGATTCGACTGTAAATGCAGGCTTTGTCAAATGCAGCGCCCGCATCGCAGTTTCACAGATCTGAGTCTGAACAGCACACTCTTCCTGTCTGCTGTTCTCACTGTCCCTGAGTGCCGCTTCCAGCATCGAAACTTCCTGGCAGAGACAAAACTGCTCATGGATCCCGGGAATGATTTTTTTCATGCGCCGATATCCGGCAAGCTCCTTCTGAACCTGTTCATATTCTTTATTGTGCATGTGTTTTATAATAGACTCCCGCATAAACCACAGCTCATAATCCGCGTCATTCAAAACCAGCTCGAACTGATATGCTTGTTTTCCAATACGTTCAAGCAAAAGACTGCTTGTGAGCGAATCGGCACATTCATATCCATCTTCAAGGCGGAACAGTGTACTCGGAGAACATATCCCATCACATACCTGTTCCAATGTCAGTTCATATTTTCTCCTATAATAAGACAATACAGCACCTGCAGAGTCTATTCTGATTTGTTCATCCATAGTCGTCATTTCCGTTTAAACTTTCGCGGCGATCTCGCCCTGCTTTTTGTAGATGCTGCCCGCCTCGACGTAGCCTCTCACCATGGATGTCGGATAGATATTGGAATCGCGCCCGATCACGGTCCCCGGGTTGAGCACGCTGTTGCAGCCGACCTCCACGTTGTCGCCGAGCATCGCGCCCATCTTTTTCAGTCCGGTCTCTATGTTCCCGTAAGGGGACTTGACGACCACGAGCGTCTTGTCACTCTTGACGTTTGAGGTGATGGAGCCTGCGCCCATGTGCGCCTTGTAGCCAAGGATGCTGTCCCCGACATAATTGTAGTGCGGCACCTGTACCTTGTTAAAAAGGATCACGTTTTTGAGTTCTGTCGAGTTGCCGACGACTGCGCCCTTGCCGACAATGGCATTTCCGCGGATAAATGCGCAGTGGCGGATCTCCGCCTCCTCGTCGATGATGCAGGGGCCGTTGATGTACGCTGTCGGCGCGACCTTCGCAGACTTTGCGACCCAGATGTCCTCGCCGCGTCTTTCATAGGTCTCGTCTGGCAGCGTACTGCCAAGTTTGATGATAAATGCGCTGATCTTTGGCAGCAGCTCCCACGGATAGACTGCTCCGTCAAAGAGCGGTGCTGCGATCGTTTCCGCTAAGTTGTAAAGACTCCTGATCTGTAAATGTTCCATTTTCTTTCTCTCCCATCTATAATTTTTCGTCCCACAGCAGGAGGGACCGCTTTCCCAGGCAGAGCGTGACTACATGCTTTCCTCCGGTCCGTCGGCCGCGCCAGCCATAAGTGATTCCCAGTACTCGTCCGATGCTGTCTCGGCGTCAAGCCATGGCTGCGGCGCGGGCGGTGTGCTCTCTGCTGCAGATGTGTTTTGACCATCAAAGTCAAACTGTATCTTCTCGTCCGCATATTTCAGATACGCGTCAAACGGATTTCCTGCCTTCGAGATGAAACCGGTCATCTTTTCGACGGTTCTTCCATTGGTGAAGAGCGTCTGCATGACCTGCTCTGTAAGCGGGACCTGCGCTACGGTATGGCCGACTTTAAAGCCGCATCCACACTCATAATACCACTGGCTCTTCTTCAGTTTATGCGCCTGGCATCTTGGACATGCAAGTTCTGTCTCCGCCGGCGCTGGCCTGTCCGGAAAATCAAAGACCACCTGCCCGTCCTGTGTCAGTTTTAGCGGCGCGTCAAATCTGGTGCCGCTCTTTGCCTGAAATCCCTGTATCACATCCGTCTTTTTCCGGGTGAGCAGCTGCTTTGCGACTGCGTCTGTGATCTTGACCCCGGCGATCCTGCCGTTGATGGAAAAGCGGCAGCTGTGCTCCGCGTCGTCCTTATCATAATTGGAACAGCCGTAGCCGAAAGTTGTCTTTACGATCTCCCCGCCGCACAGCGG
>CAMWOK010000351.1 GCA_947175845.1 uncultured Lachnospiraceae bacterium
GCGGATGATCCACAGACAGAGACACAAATCCTGCTTGCCCTTGCACAGCAGCTGAAAACACACTGAGCAAAAGCGGCAGACCGGGGGCACCACTCTCTGTCGCTCAACAAAAATAATGCGAATATCGGAAAAGGAGTTAAAACGATGCGGACAGCATTATCAATCGCGGGAAGCGATTCCTGCGGAGGCGCTGGCATTCAAGCGGACATAAAAACGATGATGATGAACGGTGTTTACGCAATGAGCGCCATCACGGCGCTGACGGCGCAGAACACCACCGGCGTCCGGGGGATACAAGAAGTAGCACCTGCGTTTTTAATCGATCAGATCGACGCCGTTTTTGAGGATATTTTCCCCGACGCAGTTAAAATCGGCATGGTATCTTCGGCGGAGCTGATCCAGGCCATTGCCAGCAGGCTGAGGCATTTCAAGGCAAAAAATATCGTAGTAGACCCCGTTATGGCGGCTACCAGCGGCTCGCCCCTTATCAAAACAGATGCAGTCGCTATGCTGATGAATGCGCTTTTCCCCCTCGCCGCCGTTGTTACGCCGAACATTCCCGAAGGGGAAATTCTGTCCGGAATGTCCATTTCCTGCAAAGAGGATATGATAAACGCCGCAAAGGCAATCCACGAGGTCCACGGCTGCGCGGTGCTGCTGAAGGGCGGGCACAGTGTCAGCGATGCCAGCGATCTGCTGTATATAAACGGTGAATACCGCTGGTTTGAGGGCAAACGAATTGACAATCCCAATACCCACGGAACAGGCTGCACCCTGTCCTCCGCCATCACCTCCAATCTGGCCAAGGGCTTTGATCTCATCCAGTCGGTACAGCGGGCCAAGGACTATATCTCCTGTGCGCTTGCGGCCCAGCTTAACCTGGGCGCAGGCACGGGGCCAATGCAGCATAACTTTGATTTGAATAGCCATTTTGCGGAGGAAGCATAAAACGGATTTGAAAGGAAATGAAACAACATGAGAAATTACACAACACAAATGGATGCGGCGCGGCAGGGTATCATCACCCCGGAAATGAAGGCAGTCGCCAAAAAAGAATACCGGACAGAGGAGAATATCCGGGATCTCGTTGCCAGAGGGCAGGCGGTGATCTGCGCCAATAAGCTGCACACCTGCATCGACCCCAACGGTGTGGGCTCCATGCTCCGCACCAAGATCAACGTGAATCTCGGCGTGTCCCGGGACTGCAAGGACTATGACGTTGAAATGCGGAAGGTTATGGCGGCGGTCGATATGGGCGCGGAGGCCATTATGGATCTCTCCTCCCACGGCAACACCCAGCCCTTCCGCCGGAAGCTCACCAGCGAATGTCCCGCAATGATCGGAACTGTGCCCGTATATGACAGCGTAATCCATTACCAGAGAGACCTTGCGACCCTCACGGCGAGGGATTTTATTGATGTCATTCGACTTCACGCGGAGGATGGCGTGGATTTTGTGACCCTCCACTGCGGCATTACCCGGAAAACGATTGAGCAAATCCGAACTCACAAAAGAAAGATAAATATTGTTTCCCGCGGCGGCTCTCTTGTTTTCGCGTGGATGAGCATGACCGGGGAGGAAAATCCCTTTTATGAATACTTTGACGATATCCTGGATATCTGCCGTGAGTACGATATAACGCTCTCTCTTGGTGACGCGTGCCGTCCCGGATGTCTTGCGGATGGTAGCGACGTGTGTCAGATCGAAGAACTTGTCCGTCTCGGAGAGTTGACCAAACGCGCCTGGGCAAAGGACGTTCAGGTTATGGTGGAAGGCCCCGGACATATGCCGATGGATCAGATTGAGGCAAATATGAAGCTCCAGCAAACCATTTGCATGGGTGCGCCCTTTTATGTTTTGGGGCCAATTGTTACCGATATCGCTCCTGGATATGACCACATTACTTCTGCCATTGGCGGAGCGATTGCTGCGGCTTCCGGCGCTGCGTTCCTCTGCTATGTAACGCCTGCCGAACATCTGGCCCTTCCTAATGTAGAGGATGTAAAGCAGGGTATTATTGCCTCACGCATCGCAGCCCACGCGGCGGATATCGCAAAGAAGATTCCGCATGCGAGAGACCTTGACGATGCAATGGCGGATGCGAGAAGAACCTTCGACTGGGAAAAGCAGTGGGAATGCTCCATCGACCCCGAGACCGCAAAGGCAATTCGTGACAGCAGAGCACCGGAGCATGAGGACAGTTGCTCCATGTGCGGCAAATTCTGTGCGGTCAGAAGTATGAATAAGGCTCTTGCCGGTGAGTATATTGATATCTTATAATCATGTACATGTAATAGTGTGGTCGTTAAAAGTAAAGCAGACTGAAATCTCACATTCCCCCTTGACAACAGCTTTAGAAATATCCATTTAAAGAACAGCTTCTCATCTATGCACAGAGACCAGACGCTACAGCCTGTGCTTCCATAGAGATATGGAATGAAAAAATGTATTGTTGGGTCAATAAGGGGGCAAAAGGAATTGCTCTCATTGATGAGAAAAGTTCTTACACCCGATTAAAATATGTTTTTGATATTTCCGATGTTCATAAAGCAAGACGGATTGGACGCTTTCCGAATCTATGGAAGATGAAAGAAGAACATCAAGAAGCGGTGCTAGAAAAACTAGAAAAAACTTATGGGAAGACTAGCCAAGAGGCAGATTTTGCAGATAGAATAATAGAAATTGCAAATCGGATTGCGATAGATTGCTATAAAGAAATTGCTTTAGATTTGGAATATATCAAAGAGGGAAGTTTTTTGGAGGAACTTGATGAGTACAATATACAAGTCAGGCTTCGTGATACTCTTGCTTCTAGTATCGCTTACACAATCCTGAAGCGTTGTGGTATAACAGAAAGTGAATTAAATGAGCTGATTGACTTTCCCTATATTCACGAGTTTAATACCGTGGATACCTTGTCACAGCTTGGAAGCAATGTGTCTAACTTTGCAAAACCTATTCTTATGGAGATTGGAAAAGCCATTAGGGCCTATGATAGAGCACTACAAAGGCAGACATCCTCACTTGAGAAAAATTTTGTAAAAAAAGAACTTGAAAACACATCACAAATAGACTATAATACTTTAAAGCGTGAAAGCGAAGAAAGGGATAACCAATCAAAGATACCGGCCGGGGATTCCGGGGAAAGGGGCAATTATTATGAATCTGAAATACGAGAAAAACGGTGATTACCAGATACCGATGTTACAGATGTAAGAGCAGCCAGAGGG
>CAMWOK010000352.1 GCA_947175845.1 uncultured Lachnospiraceae bacterium
GAGTCTCGTGGGGTCGGATATGTGTATAAGAGAAAGTTCCAGAGGTCGCTGCGGATTTTGTCAGCTGGTGCGGCAGCGATTATATCTTCTGCACGTGGGGCAGCCTTGACCTCATGGAGCTGCAGAAAAATATGGACTACTATAATATGACACCTGTGTCAGAAAAAACGCTCAGGTACTATGATGTCCAGAAGCTGTTCAGCATTGCATTTGAGGACCGAAAGTCGAGGCGCACACTGCAGTACGCTGTCGATTTTCTCCAGATCCGGAAAGATGAGGCTTTTCACAGGGCCTACGCGGATGCATACTACACGGCAAGGATCTTAGAAAGGATACGAAACCAGAAAGTTTTTGAAAATATTTCGTTTGACACATACCATCTCCCGCGCAATAAGGCAGAGGAGATTAAAGTGTGTTTCGCGGACTATGCAAAGTATATTTCCAGAGAATTTCCGGACAAGGCCGCGGCCATGGGCGACCAGGAGATCACTGCGGCGCGCTGTTTTCTGTGCGGGGCAAAAACCAGAAAAAAAGTTCCATGGTTTACCAATAATGGAAAGCACTATTACACCATTGTCAACTGCCCGCGGCACGGTGCAATCAAGGGAAAAATACGGCTGCGCAGATCGGAGAACGACAGGACTTATGTCGTGAAGACCATGCGGCAGGTGGATGCCGAGGTGGTTCAGGACATCATTGACAAGAAGAATCAGGTTCGCAGAACCAGAAAAGAGAGGCGTCACAAAAAGGAAGGCTTTGTCTAAAGCCTTCCTTTTTTTCTGCGCCGGGATGCATTGTACCATCGGGCATTTCTGCGCGCTTCCCGCCTTGCCGCGCGGATTTCCCGCCGCCGGCTGCGCCGGCGCTTGCTGCTCTGTCCTCTTGGGGAAAAGCTGTAATTGTGGATGACAGTGATGACCAGGAGTATACACACAATAATGACCGCAGCAATGATGATGCCTACGATGACCTTTTGGACGTCAACATAGATGATGTTTATCTCCGGTTCCGGTTCTATGGATGATTCTGAGGGATGCATCATTTCCCCCTCCGTTGCCTCCGGTGCAGTGTCCGGAACTTTTTCCGATGTTTTTTCGCCGGAGCTGAACTGGAAAACAGGTATGCTGGATTTGTAAAATACCAGATCGCATCCGCCCACAGGAACGTTTGAGTAAGTGTAGTTGATGGACGCGATGACATTCGTGTCCGGCGACTGGTCCGCGTACGTCAGGGTTGACACAGTGTCTGAAAAATCTGCGGTGTTCGGTAATATGACATAAGTGTCATTTTCTATGGAAATGAGAGGGGACGAGTCGCCGAACAGATCATTTTCCGTGTCAAAAAAATCAAAGGTATCAATGTTGTATTTTGTCTCATTGTCCGGGATCGACACCCGCTTAAAATTTTCAAAACCATACTGAAACAGTGTGATCGTATCCTCAAACTGATAAGGTGTTTCGTCCATAAAAATGACGCACACAAGTTTCATGCCGTTTTTCTCGGCAGCAGACACAAGGGTCTGGCGCGACTGTGAGACATATCCTGTCTTGCTCCCGAGCAGATACTGATACGCGTATGGTTTTCCCTTGAAAAGCTGGTTTTTGGAGGATATCCACACATCCTCCTCATCGTCAGGCTTCAGCCGGAAATGATAACTGTTTGTGGAGGACATTTTGCACAGCATTTCATTTGAAAAAAATTCGCATCCAATCAGGGCAAGGTCGTAGGCGCTGGTGTAATGATTTTCGTCAAACAGGCCGTTGCAGTTCACAAAGTTGGAATCTGTGCCGCCGAGCGAGACAACCTTCTCATTCATAAGCTTGGCAAAAGCTTCCACCGATTTCTCCTTTCCAAGCTTTTCCGCGACATGTTCGCCCACAGCGCTCGCAACTTCGTTTGCAGACTGCACCAGCACACAGTAGAGCGCCTGCTCCATCGGCATCGTGTCCCCGGTATCAACACCGCCGAGCCTGGACCCGTCGCCGGGGACATCGTAGATGGAATCGTGGGAGAAGGTGATCATCTCGTCCAGAGTACAATTCTGCATCGCCAGCAGGCAGGTCAGAATCTTGGTCGTGCTTGCAGGATAACTTTTTTCATGGATATTTTTGGCATAGAGAATTGTGTGTGTCTCCATCTCCATCAAAATGGCGGACTGTGCCCCGATGGCAGGGCCCTGTGGCCAGTCTGCGATCGCGTTCGACTGGATGGGAAGCGTTTTTCTCTGTTCCATCTGCTCAAGTGGATCCTCCTCGGCGTGCGCCACGGCAGCACCCGGAAAAATGGCATCTGTGAGCGGCAGACCTGCCAGCAGTACAGACACAAGCGCTGCGCCGGCAAGTATTCTATTGATAGTTCGCATTGCTTTTTTCATGTAATAATTTCCCTTCGGATGATATATCCGCTGTCAACGTGCACACCCAGAGTGTGCATAGTCGGTTTCTAGTATTTATTTCAAAAAATGATATATATTAGATTGTACACTATTTTTACAAAAATGTAACCTGATATAAAAATTTAATATATTGCTTTTTCGAGTGTCCATAAGGAACTGGAAAACATATTTTTCCGCGCGGACACATAAGATAGACCAACATCCAAAAAAGCGGAGCTGGTAAGAAAATGATGAATTATATCTGGGGCGGCATGTTGATTATCGGGATTATCTTCGGTGTGGCGACAGGCAATATGCAGGCGGTGACAGACGCGGTGCTGCAGTCCTCCAAGGAGGCGGTGACGCTTGGCATATCCATGCTTGGCATTGTGGCATTCTGGACAGGACTGATGGAAGTGGCTGGGGAGTCAGGGGTCATCACAGGGCTCACCAGACTGATCGCGCCCTTTATGCGCTTTTTATTTCCAAGAATACCCAAGGGACACCGGGCCTGGGACTCGCTGTCCGCCAATTTTGTGGCAAATATCCTGGGTCTTGGGTGGGCGGCGACGCCGGCGGGACTTCGGGCGATGAGCGACTTGGAGGAGCTAGAAAGAGCACGCGGGAACAGTGAATTTGTGGAAACAACGGGCTCTCTAGGTGATGTGCAAAATTTTAGGTCAAGGACAGCCAGCAATGAGATGTGTACGTTTCTTGTGATGAATATATCGTCATTGCAGTTGATACCAGTGAATATTATTGCTTACCGCAGCCAATACGGAAGTGCCAATCCGGCACCGGTCATAGCGCCTGCGATCGTGGCGACATTTTTTAGTACGGTTGTGGCGG
>CAMWOK010000353.1 GCA_947175845.1 uncultured Lachnospiraceae bacterium
ACTGGCACAAACCATGCAGCTTACAGGTCTAATTTCTGCCTGGATAGAGCACTAGGATCCGCATGGGAAGAGGGGAAGCGGGGAAGGATGTACACAGGAAAATATCGTACAATCTGTATTGCGATGATGATTGGACTGCTGCTGGCAGGTTTGTATCCGGATACCATTGCGCCGGATTTTTTTGTGTGCAATTCTGAGAGAGGATCTGAGTTCTCGCTCGACTCTGCCAGGAAGGACTTCAATGACAGCGGACTTTGCACGCCGAACATGCTTGGTGAGTGCATGGAGCTGCAGTCAGCCAGACAGTCCCCGTATCTAAACCTGTTCTGTCAAGGGCCTGCCGCGCCCGCGCAGGAAAAATTTCTTCAGTATTCTGAGACAATATACACCTTCTGCCGGACGCTGGACGCTCTGGTCATGGACTACATGCACCAGTCGGACGGCAAAAAGCGCATCTGGCATGACTTTTTCATATGATAAGAAAACAGAATAGAGAAAAGTTTTGCTGGAAGGAAGGGAATACATATGTTAGCGCAGGTATTTGCAGTAAGTATCTTTATTGCAATGTTTGTTTTTATTGTGACCGAAATTGTGGAGCGTCACATTGTATCGCTGGTTTGCGCCCTGCTGACAATCGTTCTGGTGTTTGGCGTGGGGATGCACAGCATGGCGGCGGTGATAGAGACGATGAACTTAAAGAGCATTCTGAACGTGGAGTTCTGGTATCTGTCAGGGAAATCGGGCGGCAGCAGCAGCGCAGGCATCAACTGGGAGACGATCCTGTTCATATTTGGCATGATGGTGATGGTGGAGGGCATGGCGCGCGTCGGCTTCTTCCGTTGGCTGTGTATGAGCATTGCCAGGCTCGTGAAGTATCAGGTGATCCCGCTGTTTATCACGTTCATGGTGCTGTCGACGGTGCTCGCCATGTTCATTGACAGCATCACGGTCATCCTGTTTCTGGCGGCGGTCACAATCGAGCTGTCCCAACTGCTGAAATTCAACCCGATCCCGATGATTCTGTCAGAAATATTCTGTGCGAATCTCGGCGGATCGGCGACGATGTGCGGGGATCCGCCAAACATTATTATCGGAACTTCGCTGGGCTATTCTTTTACCGATTTTGTGACAAACACCGGATTGATGGCGGCGGTGTCACTGGCGGCGGTTCTGGTCTATTTCTATCTGATTTTTCGCAGGGAGCTAAAAGCCGGTGCGGGGGAGGCAGTTGACTACAGCAGTCTTCCAAGCCCGGAGTCGACGATCACGGACAAAAAGGGTTTTGTCATAAGCTGCATCATCTTTGCTGCGGCCGTCGTGCTGCTGGTGACGCACGCGCAGACGGGACTGACGGTATCGACAATCGGCCTTGCGGTGGCGGTGGTTACGCTGGTGACGTCGTGGAAGCATGCGGCCATGCTGATGCGAAAGGTGGACTACAAGACACTGCTGTTTTTTATCGGCCTGTTCGTCGTCATCGGCGGTCTTGAGCAGACGGGAATTTTGGAGATTATGGCGGCATTTATCGGAACGATCAGCGGCGGAAACGTCATGGTGATGATCGCGATCATCATCTGGCTGTCGGCGGTCGCGAGCGCGTTCGTGGACAATATCCCGTTTGCGACGACCATGATTCCGATTATCAAAAGCCTGTCGGCCACGTACGGTGTGGATCTGTCCATGCTTGCGTGGACGTTGGCGATGGGGACGGACATCGGCGGGAGTGCGACGCCGATCGGCGCCTCGGCAAACGTTGTCGGGATCGCGACGGCAGCGCGGGAAGGACACGTGATAAAATGGGGTCACTATTGCAGGAAAATGATGCCGGCCACAGTGATGGTCGTGCTGATATCCATGCTGATTATCTATGTGCGGTATCTGTGAGGAGGTGGAGCTGATGGAAAAACAATTTATTATATCGGTCGGAAGACAGTATGGCAGCGGAGGCCATGAGATCGCGGAGAAGCTCGCAAGGCACTATGGAATCCAGCTGCTTGATCACAATCTGCTCGACGAGATAGCGGCGGAGAAGAATCTGGATCTGCAGCACCTGCGCGGGCTTGACGAGAAGCGCACCAGCAGGCTTGCGTCGCGGACGGTGCGCGGCTACAGCAGTTCGCCCGAGGAAAATCTGTACCTGCTGCAGTTTGACTATCTGAGAAACAAGGCGTTGGCGGGGGAATCCTTTGTGGTCGTGGGCAGGTGCAGCGAGACGATCTTAAAAGAGTTTGACTGCATGACGTCGGTGTTTGTGCTCGCGGACATGGATAAAAAGATTGAGCGCATCATGCGGATCTATGAGCTGTCCGAGGAGGCTGCAGTGCGGAAAATCCGCGAGAAGGACACGAAGCGCCGGCGCTATCACAACGGACACTGTGACGGAAAGTGGGGCGATTCGAGAAACTACGATATCTCCATCAACAGCAGCAGGCTCGGGGTGGACGGGACAGTGAGTCTTCTGGCGGCGTATATCGACAGCAGGAGGAAGCGCTGAGCTTATCCGGGGGACTTTTGCAAACCATACCTTAAAAAGTGCAAAATGTGCCAAAAGGATATTTTTTTACAAAAATTTATGTATAATTACATTAATTGCTGAGGGATATCAAGATTGCCGCAGCAATTAGAAATATTACTCCTATAAAATGAAGTTGCTGGAACTTTCACTTCCCCCAAAGTAAGGTTCCAGCAACTTTATTTTAAGCGAAATCCACAGGTGAGGGGGATAATTCTGATGGAAAAGAAGCGAAAAGAATACGGTCAGGAAAAGCAGGTGAACAAATTTGTGCTCACCATTGTCACAATCATTGATATGTTTTTGTTTTTTGGGTATATTGGTGACTATGCGCAGGGAAATATCAGTTTTGGGTTTATGCTGGCGGTGGATCTGTCAGTGATTGTATCCATGACTGCCTGTTACGCGGTCTATTTTCACAGAAAGGACAGCATGGCATTTCAGCATATCTCCGTGATTGGATATGTGGTGGTCTACGGGCTTGCGGTGTTCGGGGCGCAGAATGACCTCGTGTTTATCATGATGTTTCCACTGACGGTAATCTATATTTTGTACTATGACTTTAAGCTGATACTGCGGATTGCGGCGGTGTTCGGGGCGATTAATCTGGCGGATGTGTTCTACATCGCAGCGGTTCTTGGGCACGCGCATTCCGGTGCGCCTGTCAACAGCACGTCGCTGCTGCTGCAGGGGGAGTCCACGATCTGG
>CAMWOK010000354.1 GCA_947175845.1 uncultured Lachnospiraceae bacterium
ATTGCCAATTTACTTTTCTGACAAGCAGATATATAATAAACTCATAATTGAAAACGATTTCAAAATATATAAAATGTGGAAAGATTCAAACCGTGGAGGTGGCAGAGATATGAGAAAATTTGACGGAAAATCGGTCTACAAGGGCATTGCGGTCGGGCCGGTGGCGGTGCTGAGCCAGAAGGAGGAGCAGGTGAGGCGCAGCAGGATCGCGCACCCGGAGGCGGAGCTTGCGCGGGTCCGGGAGGCGGTTGGAACCGCGCAGGAGCAGCTGCAGGCATTGTATGAGAAGGCGGTTGCACAGGTGGGCGAGGCGAGCGCCGCAATCTTTGAGGTGCATCAGATGATGCTCGAGGATGACGATTATCTGGATGCAATCTATGGCATGATTCGGACGGAGCTGGTGAATGCGGAGTACGCCGTGGCCGTGACGGGCGACAACTTCTCCGAGATGTTTTCCGGGATGGAGGATGACTACATGAAGGCGCGCGCAGCGGATGTGAAGGACATCTCCAACCGCCTGATTCAGTGCCTGGGCGGCCAGGAGGGAAAAGCCCTGACGCTGCGGGAACCGTCGATTATCGTGGCGGACGATTTGAGTCCGAGCGAGACTGTGCAGATGGATAAGACAAAGATCCTCGCGATTGTCACGGTGCATGGTTCTGCAAACTCCCACACGTCGATTCTGGCGCGCATGATGAACATTCCCGCGCTGATCGGGGTAGCGCTGGATCTGGACGAGATTACATCGGGCACAGACGCCGTGGTGGACGGGACGCTTGGCGAATTTATCCTCGCGCCGGACGATGCGGTGCGCGCACAGGCACGGCAGAGGCTGGATGAGGAGCTTGAAAAGCGGCGCCTTCTGCAGGAGCTGAAAGGAAAGGACAACTGCACGCAGAGCGGCAGGAAACTCAACGTTTTTGCCAATATCGGCAGCGTGGGGGACGTGGGTTATGTGCTGGAGAATGACGCAGGTGGAATCGGGCTGTTCCGCAGTGAGTTTCTGTATCTCGGAAGGGACGATTTTCCGACAGAGGAGGAGCAGCTGCAGGCGTACAGGCAGGTGCTGCAGATGATGGGCGAAAAGAAGGTCATCATCCGCACGCTGGATATCGGCGCCGACAAGCAGGCGGATTATTTTCATCTGGAGAAAGAGGAGAATCCTGCGCTTGGATACCGTGCCATCCGCATCTGCCTGAAGCAGCCGGATATTTTCAGGACGCAGCTGCGGGCGCTGTTTCGCGCAAGCGTGCACGGCAGTCTCGCCATCATGTATCCGATGATCATCTCCACGGAGGAGGTGCGCCGCATCTTCGAGATTGTGGAGGAGGTCAAGGCGCAGCTGCGGGAGGCAGACGTTCCGTTTGGGGATCCGGAGCAGGGCATCATGATAGAGACGCCGGCGGCGGTGATGATGAGCGACGAGCTGGCGCAGATGGTGGACTTTTTCAGCGTCGGCACCAATGATTTGACGCAGTACACGCTCGCCATCGATCGGCAGAACGCGCGGCTGGATGACTTTTACAACCCGCATCACGAGGCGGTGCTGCGCATGATTCAGATGGTGGTGGACAGCGCGCACAGACACGGAAAGTGGGCAGGTATCTGCGGGGAGCTGGGGGCGGATCTGGAACTGACGGAGACCTTTGTGAAAATGGGGGTGGATGAACTGTCCGTCTCCCCCTCAATGGTGCTGCCGATCAGAAAGCGTATCCGTGAGCTTGCGTGAAGGACAGACAGAAAACGATTTCAATATTAGGGAAAAGCGACAGGAGGTTAGTGCTTATGGAGAGACGGATTATTTTTCTGGACATAGACGGCACACTGACGGAGCCGGGGAGCAACGATCCGCCAAAGTCGGCGGTGTGGGCGGTCCGGCAGGCGCAGAGGAAGGGGAACTATGTGGTTCTGTGCACCGGGCGCAATTACGATATGCTGCAGCCCTTACTGCAGTACAACTTTGACGGTGTGATTGCAAGCTCGGGCGGCTATATCGAGTGCGGGCGCAGTGTTATCTATGACTGCCCCATGACGGAGGAACAGAAGCGGGCGGCGCTGAAGGTCCTGAAGGACAACGGCGTGTACCGGACTGTGGAGTGTCTGGACGGATCCTACACGGACGCGGAGTTCAAGGAATTTTTGCGGGAGCACGCCGCAGAGGGCGGAAACTCCGAACTGCTGCGGTGGCGCGAGCAGATTGAGAAGGCGCTCAACATCCTCCCCATGGAGGCATACCGCGGGCAGCCGGTCTACAAGATTGTGGTCATGAGCCCTTCGAGGGAACAGCTGGTGGAGCCGCAGAGGCGCCTTGCCGCCGATTTTACATTCTGCATCCACGACGCGGGGGATCACGGCTTTGTCAACGGTGAGGTCGTGAACCGCAAGTTTGACAAGGGCAGGGCTGTGGAGCGGGTCTGCGCGCATTTTCACATTCCGGTCTGCAACGCTGTGGCGATCGGGGACAGCATGAATGACCGCGAGATGCTCGAGACGGCAGGGCTGGGTATCTGCATGGAAAACGGGAGCGAGGAGCTTAAGAAACTGGCGGATGACATCTGCCCGTCCGTCCAAAAAGACGGCATACGGGAGGCGTTCCGAAAGCACCGTTTCCTGTAACGATCAGGGAAGAGGAAAGCAATCAACGATTCAATATGGAAAAGAGGAAAGAAAATGGCTATGGATTACGCGAAATGCGCGAGGGAAATCTATGACACGCTGGGCGGCAGGGACAATCTGGTGAGCGCCGCGCACTGTGCAACCAGACTGCGCCTGGTCACGGTGGTCAACAGCAGAATCGACATGAAAAAGCTGGAGAAAATTGACGGCGTGAAGGGTGTGTTCAGCAATAACGGACAACTCCAGCTGATTATCGGCACCGGGGCGGTCAACAAGGTATATGAGGCGTTCCTGAATGTGAGCGGCATGACCGCGGCGACGAAGGAGGAAGTGAAGGCGGCGGCAGCGGCGCAGCAGCCGCTGTTCAAGTGGATGATCAAGGCGCTTGGGGATGTGTTTGTACCCATTCTTCCTGAAATCGTGGCGTCGGGACTGATGATGGGGCTGGTCGAGGCGCTGGGCAAGGCGATTCCTTCCTTTGCGGGCAGCGACTGGTACGGGCTGCTGGATCTGATGGCAAACACGGCATTCACCTTTCTGCCTGTTCTGATAGCGTGGTCGGCGGCGCGGGTG
>CAMWOK010000355.1 GCA_947175845.1 uncultured Lachnospiraceae bacterium
CCGCGCCTGCTTTGCGAGCGTGGGATTTACCTGCATCAGCCGGGAGGTGACATCTTTATGTACAGTCGATTTACTTACCCCAAATGCTTTGGCGGTCTGCCGCACAGTGGCGTTATTGTCGATAATATAGACAGCAATATTAATCGCTCTTTCTTCAATATAATCTTTCATATTTTTAAAAAGGGGTTCTCCTTCTGAATCATTTCTACATTCTATGAAGGTGTGATACGGATTATGAATGGGGATGGGGAACAGTTTGGTGAAAAGCATCCGGGAGGATGTTTTTTATTTGCGCAAAGAATCTTCGCTTTATAATTTATTAATAAATAAAATGAAAAAGATTGTTGACAATAAAAACCGAAAGTAGTAAGTTAGTATATGTAAATATTAGCACTCCATCGTAATGAGTGCTAATAAAGTAAAAAACAGCAGATTACAAAAATAACCGGAAAGGAGAGTGGCAGGTTGGATTTAGACGAGCGAAAGCGAAAGATTCTGCAGGCGATCATCCGCAATTATCTGGAGACGGGAGAGCCGGTTGGAAGCAGAACCATCTCCAAATACACGGACTTAAATCTAAGCTCTGCTACAATCCGCAATGAGATGTCCGATCTCGAGGAGCTGGGGTATATCATACAGCCGCACACCTCCGCGGGACGCATTCCCTCCGACAAGGGCTACCGGCTGTATGTGGATCAGATGATGCTTGAGAAGGAGGAGCAGCTCAACCAGGCGACGCAGGAAGTGAAAGAGATGCAGCGGATGCTGCTCGACCGCGAGGATAAGATGGAGGCGGTGTTAAAGCAGATGGCGCGGATGCTCGCGGCCAACACCAACTACGCAACCATGATATCGGCGCCGCAGGTCCGGGGAAACAAGCTGAAATTCATACAGCTCTCGCGGGTGGACGCACGGCAGCTTTTGACCACGATCGTCGTCGAGGGCAATGTGATAAAAAACGACATGATATCGGTGGAGCAGATGCTCGATGACGAGACGCTCCTGAAGCTGAATATCCTGCTGAACACAAACCTGAACGGCCTTCCGATCGAGGAGATCAATCTGGCAATGATCGCCAGGCTCAAGCAGCAGGCGGGCATCCACGCGGGGATTATCGCGGAAGTGATGGATGCGGTGGCGGCTGTGATCAAGGACGGTGAGCACGTGGAGATATACACGAGCGGCGCCAACAATATTTTCAAGTATCCCGAGCTTGCAGACAATCAGAGAGCCAGTGAGTTAATCACGACTTTCGAGGAGAAACAGCTGCTGAGTGAGCTGGTGCAGGATACGCTCACGGACGAGAGCGGAACCGGCATACAGGTCTATATCGGAAGCGAGACGCCGGTGAAGACCATGAAGGACTGCAGCGTCGTCACAGCTACCTACGAGCTAGAGGAGGGCATGAAGGGAACCATCGGAATTATCGGTCCGCGGCGCATGGATTACGACCGGGTGATCAGCACGCTCAAGACGCTGAAAAGCCAGCTTGACACCATCTACAAAAAGGATGACGGGCGCAGCGGGTAGCGGCAGAACGTTATGAGGACAGCACATATCATTTTTATCAGTATAGACATTATAGAATAGAAAGGAAACGAGTGGCAGTGGAAGAGAAGCGTTTAGAGGAACCAATCAGAGAGGACGAAAATTCACAGGACACAAATCCAGAACCGGTTGACCTGGAAGCGGCGGAGGCTGATGACAGTGTGGACTCCGAGGCCGCGGAGACAGAAGCGGCGGCGGATGACGGGGCCGCAGACAAAAAGGAGAAGAAAAAACCTTTTTTTGGCAAGGATAAGAAAGAGAAGTCAAATAAACTCCAGGAGAAGGTCGACGAGCTCGAGGACCGGGTGAAGCGCCAGATGGCGGAGTTTGACAATTTCAGAAAGCGCTCGGAGAAAGAAAAGTCAGCAATGTTTGAGACGGGCGCAAAGAGCGTGGTGGAGAAGATTCTTCCCGTCGTCGACAATTTCGAGCGCGGGCTTGCAGCACTCTCTGAGGAGGAGCGCAAACAGCCTTTCGCCGAGGGGATGAGCATGATTTACAAGCAGCTGATCGCGGAGCTTGAGAAGCTCGAGGTAAAACCGATCGCGGCAGTCGGCTGTGAGTTCAACCCGGAGCTTCACAATGCGGTGATGCAGGTGGAGAGCGAGGAGTACGAGTCGGGAATCATCGCGCAGGAGCTTCAGAAGGGATACACCTACCGCGACAGCGTGGTGCGGCACAGCATGGTGGCAGTGGTCCAGTAAACAGATTCAGGTTATTCATAAATGGTTTTATATATTTAGGAGGAAAAAATCATGGCAAAGATTATTGGTATTGACTTAGGTACAACAAACAGCTGCGTGGCAGTTATGGAAGGTGGAAAACCCACCGTTATCGCAAATACAGAGGGAGCGAGGACCACACCTTCCGTCGTGGCATTCACAAAGACCGGTGAGCGTCTCGTCGGCGAGCCGGCAAAGCGTCAGGCGGTGACGAACGCGGAGAAGACAATCGCATCCATCAAGAGAGACATGGGTACGGACAACGGCAGGACAATCGACGACAAGAAATACTCGCCGCAGCAGATTTCCGCAATGATTCTCCAGAAGCTCAAGGCGGATGCGGAGAGCTATCTGGGCGAGAAGGTTTCCGAGGCGGTTATCACTGTTCCGGCGTACTTCAACGACGCGCAGCGCCAGGCGACAAAGGATGCCGGCAAGATTGCGGGCCTTGATGTAAAGCGCATCATCAACGAGCCGACAGCGGCAGCGCTGGCTTACGGCCTTGACAACGAGAAAGAGCAGAAGATTCTGGTGTATGACCTCGGCGGCGGCACCTTTGATGTATCCATTATCGAGATTGGCGACGGCGTTATCGAAGTGCTTGCGACGAACGGCGACACAAACCTCGGCGGCGACGATTTCGACAACAAGCTGATCCAGTGGATGATTGACGAGTTTAAGAAGCAGGAGGGCGTTGACCTCTCCGGCGACAAGATGGCGATGCAGAGACTGAAAGAAGCGGCAGAGAAGGCGAAGAAGGAGCTCTCCTCAGCGACGACGACAAACATCAACCTTCCGTTCATCACAGCGACAGCGGAAGGCCCGAAGCACTTTGACATGAACCTGACAAGGGCAAAATTTGACGAGCTGACCAATGATCTGGTGGAGAGAACAGCGATACCGGTGCAGAATGCGCTC
>CAMWOK010000356.1 GCA_947175845.1 uncultured Lachnospiraceae bacterium
AGGAGGCAGACGAGTTGATTGAACAGCTGGTGGAGCTCGACAATCCCTACAACTGTCCGCACGGCAGGCCGACGATTATCTCCATGTCCAAATACGAAATAGAGAAGAAGTTCAAGCGAATCGTATAAAAGTTGAGGATCAAGATATGAATACAACTATTTTTGCAAACAGAAAGCAAATTCGTAAATCCCCCGTCGACAAAGAGTTAGCGGCCATTGCGCGCGCGGAGGAAAGGCTGGAAAAGCAGGCGGTGCAGCACCACGCCGCAAAGTGGAAGGAAGCGCTGGAACAGAAAATTCCACCAAAGGTATATGACAATCTTCAAAAAATGTTCTGCGTCGCCTTCGAACTGATTTTCGAGAAAGGGACAGCCTTGATTGAAAAGACCTACTCCAAACACGATCTGGAGAAGGATTTTCAGGTGCATGATTTTGCCGTGGAACTCAAGGGCAGCCGAAAAGAACTGCGCAGCCTGAAAGCGGAGGTAAACCGCAGCAATCTTGTGAACATGGCGGTCAGCACCGTGGAGGGAATCAGTCTGGGCGTGCTGGGAATTGGACTGCCGGACATTGTGCTGTTTCTGTCCGTCATCCTCAAAGGCACCTACGAGACCGCAGTTCAGTATGGATTTTCCTACGAGACGCAGGAGGAGAGGCTGTATATCCTGAAGCTTTTAGAGACAGCCATGTCAAAAGGCGAGCGCTGGACTGCCTGCAATGCGGCAGTGGATCGATGGATTGCGTCAGCAGATTGGCACAATGCGGACGGCGGCGCTGTCGGGACAACGTTTGAGGCAGTCAAGGTGTCAGAACAGACCCGGCAGACAGCTGACGCGTTTGCAGTCGATATGCTGCTTGCCAAGTTTATCCAGGGGATCCCTGTGGCGGGGATTCTTGGCGGGATTACCAACCCCGTTTACTATGGGCGCATCATGCGGTACGTGCAGCTGAAATATCACAAGCGCTATCTGCTGCAGAAGAAAAACCAGCAGGTGCCGGGATGAATGAGGGGCATATGGACAATCCATTAATCATACTGACCGGCCCCACGGCGGCCGGCAAGACAAAGCTTTCCATCGCGCTTGCAAAAGCGATCGGCGGAGAGATTATCTCTGCAGATTCCATGCAGGTTTACCGCCATATGGATATCGGCTCTGCCAAGATACAGCCGGATGAAATGCAGGGAATACGGCATTATCTGGTGGATATCTTAGAACCCACGGAAGAGTTCAACATCGTCCTGTTTCAAAAATACGCAAAGCAGGCGATCGAAGAGATTTACGCAAAAGGAAAAATCCCGATTCTTGTGGGCGGAACAGGATTTTACATTCAGTCGGTGCTCTACGACATAGATTTTCAAGAGAGCGGGGAGGACACAACGCTCCGCGCGGAGCTAGAGCAGCTCGCGCGGGAAAAGGGCGCTGATTTTCTTCATGAAATGCTGCGCAGATGCGATCCCCGGGCAGCGCAGGAAATCCATGCAAACAACATCAAGCGCGTGATACGCGCCCTTGAGTATCACCGGCAGACCGGCGCAAGAATATCGGATCACAACGCGGCTGAGCGCGAAAAAAATCCCGCCTATGATGCGCGGTATTTTGTCCTCACAGACCAGAGGCAGCGACTGTATCAAAACATCGAAAAGCGCGTGGACAAGATGGTGGATGCGGGGCTTGTCGAGGAGGTAAAGCGGCTGGTGGAGATGGGCTGCAGGCGGGACTCGACCGCGATGCAGGGGCTTGGCTACAAGGAAATCATCTCGTATCTTGCAGGGGATATCCCGCTTGAGGAGGCGATCTACACCATCAAGCGGGACACGCGCCACTTTGCCAAGCGCCAGCTCACATGGTTTCGCCGGGAGCGCGGCGTCATCTGGATAGAGAAGGACAAATTTGCATATGATGACGAAAAAATGTTACACTATATGATAAACAATCTCCCGCAATGCGGCAGCAGCGCCGCACAACAGTAACGAGGAACAAAAGGAACAATTGTTCGGCAAACAATTAGCAAAAACTTAACAAACGATCAGCAAAACGATCAGGAAAGGAAATCGGCATCAGAGATGGAAAGGACAAATGAGGAAATCACGTCAATCACGAACCAGTATAGACAGCTTGGAATCTCCGACGAAGTCTATCATTTTTGCAGGGAGATATCGGACAGCCTTAAGTCCCGCTTCGGCGAGATTGACCAGAATGCGGAGTACAACCAGCTGAAAGTGCTCAAGGCGATGCAGGACAACAAGGTCAGCGAGGCATGTCTGTCAGGCACGACAGGATACGGCTACAACGATCTTGGCAGGGAGACGCTTGAGGCGGTGTACGCATCCATCTTCCACACGGAGGATGCGCTCGTAAGACCCCAGATCACCTGCGGGACACACGCCCTCGCTCTGGCGCTCATGAGCAATCTGCGCCCAGGCGACGAGCTTCTCTCCCCGGTGGGAAAACCCTATGATACCCTCGAGGAGGTTATCGGCATCCGGGCGTCAAAGGGATCGCTTGCGGAGTATGGCGTCTCATACAGGCAGGTGGATTTGCTTGCGGATGGCAGCTTCGACTACGATGGTATCCGCAAGGCTGTCAATGACAAGACAAAACTCGTCACAATACAGCGCTCGAAGGGCTACCAGACAAGACCGACGCTCTCTGTGAAACGGATCGGTGAGCTGATTGCGTTTATCAGAACGATCAAGCCGGACGTTATCTGCATGGTGGACAACTGTTACGGGGAGTTTGTGGAGCGCATCGAGCCCTCGGATGTGGGGGCGGACATGGTGGTCGGGTCCCTCATCAAGAATCCAGGCGGCGGGCTTGCGCCGATTGGCGGTTACATTGCCGGCAGAAAGGAATGTGTCGAGAACGCGGCGTTCCGGCTGACTTCGCCCGGACTTGGCAAGGAGGTCGGCGCGTCCCTCGGCATTCTGCGGGATTTTTATCACGGATTGTTCCTCGCGCCGACGGTGACAGCAGGCGCGCTCAAAGGCGCTGTCTTTGCGGCCAATGTCTATGAAAAGCTCGGATTCAGATGCGTTCCTGACAGCGTGGAATCGAGACATGACATCATCCAGGCGGTGGAGTTTGGCACGGCGGAGGGCGTGATTGCATTCTGTAGGGGAATCCAGGCGGCGGCGCCGGTCGACAGCTTTGTCACACCGGAACCGTGGGACATGCCCGGATATGACG
>CAMWOK010000357.1 GCA_947175845.1 uncultured Lachnospiraceae bacterium
CTCGGAGAGGTGTATAAGAGCCAGGTTCATGATGGGGGCGTACCAGCTCTTTGGCGCTTACGACAGCGGCAGTATGGTTGGGATGATCAGCCTGCGGGGGGAGACCCACATTTCGCTTCTTTTTGTGGACGAGAGATATCACAAGATGGGAATCGGCAGAGCGCTGATTGAGTATGTGAGCGGATATGTCCTGACGGAGGAAGGCCACCGCAGCATCACAGTCAACGCGGCTCCCTACGCGACGGGCTTCTATCACCGCATGGGGTTTGTGGACACGGATGTGGAACAGACGAGCGACGGCGTTCGGTATACACCTATGAGACGGGAGATCCCATCTCAAAGGGATTTCAAAATATAAGGAACGAAAATACGAGAATTAAGAGGGTGGTAAAATGGCGGTAGAATACATTACAAGCAGAAATCTGGTAGATCTGATTTACGAGACAGTGAGACTGATGAACAAATCCATGGCACACCACGGTATGCGGGTGAGCTACATCATGTCAAAGATGCTAGAGACGGAAGGAACCTATGAGAAATATGAGATTGCAGACTTTATGGTGCTGGCGCTGCTCCACGACATCGGGGCCATCAAGACGGACGATGTGCGCAAACCGCTGACCTATGAGGCGAAAAATCCCATGCAGCACTCCGTTTACGGCTACCTGTTCCTACGGTATCTGTCGCCCTTAGAGGAGCAGTCGAAGATGATTCTCTATCATCATATGGATTACAGCAAGACAAAAGATATGGACTACAAATACAGTTTCGAGATGGAAGTGCTGAAGGTTGCGGAAATAATAGATATCTGGCAGCGCTCGTTCGGGGCGAAGTTTGACTACAGGCTGCTTGAGAAGTACTCCGGAACCAAATTCGATCCGCGCGTGTGCGAACTGCTCGCAAAGACGATTCAGAAGCACGACCTGATCGCGCAGCTGCGGGACAACAGCTACAGGCAGGAGTATGGCAAGAACGTCGAGTTTGTCCTGCTGTCGGACACCGAGAAGGAAAAGTATCTCAAGATGCTCATGTACTGCACGGGGCTCAAAGAGGAACAGACGGTGTCGGAGACGGTGGCGACCATCTATGTCTGCCGTGAACTGTGCAGGAAGTTAAAGATGAGCGAACTCGACAAAAACGAGGTGTACTATTCCGCCATGCTGCATGATATCGGGATGCTTGCCATGCCGACAGAGCTGCTGAATGCGCCGCGGGCATTCAGCGACGAGGAGAAGAACCTGATCAAGACGCATGTGGAGATCATGGAAAAGACGCTTGAGAACAAGCTCTCCAAGGAAATAATACGGATAGCGGCCGGACATCACGAACGTTTTGACGGAACCGGTTATCCGCGGGGGCTCAAGGCGGGCGTCATGGGAAAGAAGGAGGCGATTTTGCAGATTTCCGAGCAGGTCGTCAACGCGATGGAGGCGAAGCCCTACAGGGAAGCGCACACCAAGGAGGACATTGTTGAGGAGCTCAACAATGGCATCATAACCGGAAAGTATGACGGGATTGTGACAGACACGTTTCTGAAACATTATGATGAAATTATGGATAAGGCGAAACAGAAGGCAGAGATCGCGCTGGTGACGCACCAGAAGCTGCTGCGCAACTACAATCAGGTGTACGCAAATCTTGCCTGAATCCGGATTGCTCTGCCATGCCTGATGAGATTATGGGAAAACACGAGAGGAGAATGATATGTTTAAACTCGACAGTCCGCTGATGAATTTTTTAAACAGACTTGCGGATATTATGATGCTGAATTTTTTGCTCATTATTTTCAGTATTCCGGTGTTCACGGCCGGCGCTGCGATCTCGGCAGCGTATTACATGGGCTACAAGATGGTGAGAAACGAGGAGACCTACATCGTCAAAGGGTTCTGGAAGGCGTTCAAGGAAAATTTTAAGCAGGCGACGCTGCTGTGGCTGTTCCTGCTCGTGGTTTTCGGGATCCTGTCGGCGGACTACCGCATTATTCTGTACTCAGGAATCGCGTTTGCGCGGTGGATACGCATTGCCCTTTTGGCAGTGACTTTCGTGATACTGCTTGGGGTGTCGTTTATACTGCCGCTGCAGGCGCGCTTTGTCAACCCCGTTAAGAACACGGTTAAAAACGCGTTTCTGATGGCGGTATCACACTTTCCGACGGCAGTGCTTTTGGTGGCGCTCTACGCCCTTCCGGTGGTGCTGCTCTACATTGTGCCACAGAGTCTGCCGCTGCAGATATGCCTGATGTTTGGGCTGATCATCTACATCAAGTCGTACCTGCTTCTGCGCGTGTTTCGCAGATACGAGGAGGCGCTCAGCGAGCAGCAGGACGGCGAAACAGCCGGGGAGCTCGAGGCAGCCGGGTCAGACAGCGGGATTTTTGCCGAGAGCGACCGCATGGAGCGCGAGGGAAAGATGGTGAAGGTGTTCCGCAACGGAAGATTTGTGGAAGTGCCCGAAAAAAGTCTGAAAAACGAGACAAAATAGTAAAAAGGGAAAACAGGAGCCGCTCAATTGGCTAAACTGTACAAAAATAATGAGACTGGTTGGTCATAATGCTTACCGAAAATTGCAAATATCAGGCTTCTTTGTGATTAGTAAGCAATTGTTACATAAGCTTGGAAAAATATTTGTGGATTTGTGGTATAGCATTTTAGACAATTTTATTCTATACTAAGAACATGTAAAAACAACTTGTTGAAAGAATATCAAGGTACCCATACATATACTTTCAACGAAATAAAATAATCAATAATTCGGGAGGCATTTTAACATGGCAAGTTTATCTTTAAAGAACGTTTGTAAAGTATATCCAAATGGATTCGAGGCTGTTAAGAATTTCAATCTTGAAATTGCCGACAAAGAGTTCATTATCTTCGTAGGACCTTCAGGTTGTGGTAAGTCTACTACACTGCGTATGATCGCAGGTCTTGAGGACATTTCTTCCGGCGAGTTGAAGATTGGCGACAGAGTTGTAAACGACGTTGAGCCGAAGGACAGAGATATCGCGATGGTATTCCAGAACTACGCTCTGTATCCGCATATGTCTGTATATGACAATATGGCATTCGGTCTTAAGTTAAGAAAAGTTCCGAAGAATGAAATCGATAAGATGGTTAAGGAGGCAGCTAAGATCCTCGACCTGACAGCACTGCTCGACAGAAAGCCGAAGGCTTTGTCAGG
>CAMWOK010000358.1 GCA_947175845.1 uncultured Lachnospiraceae bacterium
CTGAACAATCAGGCAAGTCAAGGTGCCAGTTACTTAATATTCGTTGTACTAGCATATCCTGCTGCCAGAACGTGACATCTCCAATTGGAGTATCCGCTGTTTCTTTTGCTGCCTTCACTTCGATAATATACAGTTTTCCGTGGTGAGCCAGGTTATCATCAAATTTTCTCAAACTGATGTTCTGAACTACCTGCAGAATTTCTGGCTGTGTGATATTGGTTATCGGCATATACAGTTCCTCCATAATGACTTTTCAAACACACTTTAAGGCAAATCCTCAACCATCCTGCCACCTGTATTCCACAATCTGCGTTAACTCCTTGCGAGGACGCTGTGGCGGCGCTTCGTCGGGATACCCCACCGCAACCGCTCCGACAAGCTGTCGGTCAGTCTGCAAATACGACACCAGTTCCCTGTATGCAAAGCAGGTGTTTGCGATCCACAGCGTCCCCAGACCCATATTCTGCGCTTCCAGCAGTATATTTTGAATCGCGGCCCCGACAGAGAGCGTATCGCATATTTCCGCGACGCGTGCGTCATTGCCAACCGGAAGAAACGGCGACTTTGCGTTTGTGTTTAACACAACAATGAGAACCGGCGCCTGCCGCATGATTCTTAACGTGTTCCATGCGTCAGGAATCCCATAGCGCGCCCCGGGCAGATCTGTGATCCCCTGCTCCTCCCGCCGAAGCCCTGCCTCCATCCTTTGCAGCAGTTCCTGTTTGTGTTCGCCGCCAAACACAATATATTTCCACGGCTGCCTGTTCTTTGCAGACGGCGCCGCACTGCCCGCGTTCAGCAGTTCTTCTATTTGTTCTCTGGACACACTTCTGTCCTGAAATTTTCGGATACTTCTTCTATGATAGATTGCTTCCACTGCCATTTTGACCTCCTCCCCTTGTCTCCTTAAACTACCTCCTGTCTGATAAATTCCTCCAATCCAATATTCTTCTTGACAAAAAATAAAATATAAAATATTATATTATAAAAGGAGCGGTTTTTTACCGTACAGTCTCTCGAGATTCATGCGGCGTACTCGCTTCTTTTTTGATTTTTTTATTTCAGATACACAATATTCCATATACTCCTCCATATCCATCCTCTCATGCAGATATCTTCTTATTGTTTCTTATCAAATATTGTTTTAAGCAGCCATGCACTTGTTGCTCCACCAATAACCGCAGTAGGTCCAAACAAAGAAGCTGCTGTTGCAAGAATTCCAATCCCACCAGCCACAGCCATCATTTCCTTTGATACATCTTTTCTGCTGGTTGAGCCGGCCAGAATAGAAGGAGCAACCATATTAGCCTTACTGAGAAGTTTCTCTTTCTCTTCCTCACTATAGATTTCAGGATGGTCAATAAACACATCCAAAATCAACTTTAACATTTCTGTTTCTTCTTGGTACTGATTCATTTCTGCATCTAAAACACTTCTCATAGCAATATACTGTGTTTTATTCAGCTTATTTCGTCCCGCTTCCAAATTATTGATTGTTTGCCTTGTTACACCTATACGCTCACCGAATTCCTCGGCCGTCCACCCGACTGTTCGCCTTATGAGCAGTAAATGTTCTTGCAATCTTTCGATCTCATTCACAGCACCCACCTCCGATAAATTCATTATAACATTGACAAATATTTTGGCAACAGTTTTGATATAGCTTTTGGCAAACTTCTATGAATAGCAAAAACTTTCAGTCCACTTCCCAAATATGATATCTGACATCAAATCCATAATGCTGAACCGCACAGACAAAGAGCCGATAACACGCAGATGAAAAGCGGTTATCGGCTCTTTGTCTGTTAAAAGATACGACGAACTTCTACACAATCGCCTTCTTCGGGCACTTCTCCTTGCATGCGCCGCAGCCGGTGCATTTGCTCTGGTCAATGTGCGCGTGAAAATCCGTCACGGTCACCGCGCCGGAAGGGCACACCTTCACGCAGAGGCTGCACCCGATACACCCGGTCTGGCAAGCCTTTATGGTGACAGGACCCTTGTCCCGGGAGCTGCACGCCACGACCGCCTTCGCGTCGTATGGTATCAGCTCGATCAGCTGTTTCGGACATGCAGCGATACACTTGCTGCACGCCTTGCACTTCTCCTTGTCAACCTTTGCGATGCCGTTCACAATGTGTATCGCGTCGAACGGACATGCCTTCACGCAGTTGCCGTATCCAAGACACCCGTGGTCGCAGGACTTCGCGCCGCCGTCCGGCACATACCGAACCATGCTGCAGTCCTCCACGCCCGCGTACTCATAGATTTTCGTGGTCTTCTCACAGTCTCCCGCGCACTTGACAAAAGCCGTCATTCTGACGGAATCACCTGCCTCCACGCCCATGATGGATGCAATCTTTTTGCCGACAGGCTCACCGCCGACAGGACATGCATTGACCGGCGCCGCGCCTTTTGCGATCGCCGCAGCCAGGCCGGAACAGCCGGGAAATCCGCAGCCGCCGCAGTTGTTTCCTGGAAGCACGCCCAACACGGCCTCCTCCTTCTCATCCACCTCTACCTTGAATACAATACTTGCAATGCCGAGGAAGATTCCCAAGAATAAACCGACTCCGCCCACAACGACAACGGCAGTCACTATTGCTGGTATGTTCATACTCTAACCTCCATCCAAATTCCTCAAGTTTGCGCTCTTCCTATAACAATCCCGAAAATCCACAGAATGCTATCGCCATCAGTCCCGCCGTAATCAGCACGATAGGCATCCCCTTGAACGATTCCGGTATGTCATTGTACTCCATCTTCTCGCGAATTCCGGCAAGTATCACAATCGCAATCAGAAATCCGACCGCAGTGAACAGACCGCTCGCAATGCTGAATCCGATACCATAATTTTTCTGCACATTCGTCAGCGCAATTCCGAGCACTGCACAGTTTGTCGTAATCAGCGGAAGGTACACGCCGAGCGCCTGGTAGAGCGACGGCACATATCTTTTCAGAAACATTTCCACAAACTGTACCAGGGCAGCTATCACCAGGATAAACACAATCGTCCGCAGATAAGTGATGTCAAACCGCTCCAAAATCACCTTGTAAATGACAGCCGCCACACCGGATGCAATCGTTATGACGAAAATGACCGCACGATACACCCGGTCTGGCAAGCCTTTATGGTGACAGGACCCTTGTCCCGGGAGCT
>CAMWOK010000359.1 GCA_947175845.1 uncultured Lachnospiraceae bacterium
CACAACTGATGAAGGATGGGGTTGTTGACAGGCATGGAAAAGGAAAAGCGACATTTTATACAAGGACAGATATGTAGAAAAATAACGGGTCCGTTTTTAAATTGGAACAATGTCTTGACTTGTATACAGGGGCATGGAAGTAGAGGTGTAAAAGAAGGGCTGGAGTTTATAATGATAAAAATACTTTTTATTTGCCACAACAACATCTAATAAATATATGACATCTTTTGGTTTTACGGAGGAGGAAGTCTTTACAGCGCTTGACAATGCAGGATATGGAGAACACAAAGCAAAAGTAAAGAGATGAAGAGAAGAAAATTCTGGCAAAAAGTATTGACAACTAATTATAGTTAGAATATACTAATTAGAGTAAGCGAAAGATAATACAGCATGTGCGCGCATAAATCAAATCGATTCCATAAAACAGAAAGGAGGGGGACAATGCCGCTGAGCATGGCAAATATCGGGGAACCGCTTGAGATTAAGAAGGTCGGCGGAAAGGAGGAGACGAGACAGTATCTCGGGAAGCTTGGGTTTGTGACCGGTGGGATTGTGACAGTAGTGTCAGATATCAACGGGAACATGATTGTCAATGTGAAGGATTCCAGGGTTGCGATCGGAAGGGACATGGCAAATAAAATTGTTGTGTAAAGCGCATCGAACAGGTTTTGGGAGATGCTGTGACAGGCAGCTTTTTGCAGTAAGAGTTTCAATTAGAGGAGGACGAGAAGGAGAACATGAAAACACTCAGGGAAATACCGTGCGGCCAGACGGTCAGAGTCATCAGGCTAAACGGCGAGGGTCCGGTCAAAAGACGGATTATGGATATGGGCATCACAAAGGGCGTGGAGGTCTCTGTGCGCAGGGTCGCGCCGCTGGGAGATCCGGTGGAGGTCACAGTCAGGGGCTATGAGCTGTCTCTGCGGAAAGCGGACGCGGAGATGATTGCTGTGGAATAATTTTTTTTACACGGCAGTTAGTTAATACTAATTTTAATAAGTGAAATAGAACAAAAAATAGTAAAATAAAACAGAACAGTGCAGTGCCGCTGCAGGAAGTTTCTTGAAACACGCGCAGACAGACGGCAGCACTGTATAGTAATGTATTGCATTGCATGCATTACATTACAGGAAAGGAGCAGGAGATGTCAGTGAAAATTGCACTTGCAGGAAATCCCAACTGCGGAAAGACAACACTCTTCAACGCGCTGACCGGTTCCAACCAGTTTGTGGGAAACTGGCCGGGCGTGACCGTTGAGAAGAAAGAGGGAAGGTGGAAGGGCGACAGGAGCGTCGTCATCGTGGATCTTCCGGGAATTTATTCCCTCTCGCCGTACACGCTCGAGGAGGTGGTCGCCAGAAACTATCTGATCGGCGAGCGGCCGGATGTCATCTTAAATGTTGTGGATGGCACCAATATCGAGCGAAACCTCTATCTGTCGACGCAGCTGACGGAGCTGGGAATCCCGGTGGTCATGGCTGTCAACATGGCGGATGTCCTCGAAAAAAACGGGGATAAACTTTATCTGGATAAACTTTCGAGAAAGCTTGGCTGTGCGGTTGTGTCGATATCCGCGCTGAGAGGCTCCGGGGTGAACGAGGCAATGAGGCTGGCTGTGTCGGCGGCAGGCACAGCGCCAGCGCTTGCGGTCCATGCGTTTGATGCGCGGGCGGAGCAGATCATCAGCGCAGCGGCAGACAAACTTGACAGGGAGATTCCACAGGAGCAGCGGCGTTTTTTTGCCATCAAGCTTCTCGAGAGGGACGATAAGATTGCGGCGCTTATGCGGACGGTCCCGGATGTCACGCATGAGATTGCGGCGCTCGAGCGCGCGTTTGACGACGACACAGAGAGCATTCTGACAAATGAGCGGTATGTGTATATTTCCGGCATGATTGACGCATGCGTCTCAAAGGTGGAGAAAAACAGGTTGACGGCCTCCGACAAAATTGATAGGATTGTCACAGACAGATGGCTCGCGCTTCCGATCTTTGCGGCGGTAATGTTTCTGGTGTACTATGTGTCTGTGACCACGGTGGGCACCTTTGTGACCGACTGGACGAATGATGTGCTGTTTGGGGAAGTGATTCCGCCTGCTGTTGAGAGCGCGCTCGCAGCAGCAGGATGTGCAGACTGGCTGTCGGGGCTGATTTTGGACGGCATCGTGGCAGGTGTCGGCGCGGTGCTTGGATTTGTGCCGCAGATGCTGGTGCTGTTTGCGTTTCTCGCCTTTCTGGAGGCATGCGGCTACATGGCGCGCGTGGCGTTTATCATGGACAGGATTTTCCGCAAATTTGGCCTTTCCGGCAAGTCCTTTATCCCGATGCTGATCGGGTCGGGCTGCGGCGTTCCGGGTATCATGGCGACGCGCACGATCGAGAGTGAGCGCGACCGCAGGATGACAATCATCACGACGACCTTTGTGCCGTGCGGGGCGAAGCTGCCCATTATCGCACTGGTTGCAGGCGCCTTTTTTGACAATGCGGGCTGGGTTTCCTGGAGCGCTTATTTTGTGGGAATCGCAGCGGTTATCTGCTCTGGAATTATCCTGAAGAAGACGAGAATGTTCGCGGGAAATCCGGCGCCGTTTGTCCTGGAGCTTCCAGCTTACCATATGCCGACTGCCGGCAGTGTGCTCCGGAGCATGTGGGAGCGCGGCTGGTCCTTTGTCAAAAAGGCAGGAACAATTATTTTACTGTCGACCATTGTGCTGTGGTTTCTGATGGGCTTTGGATGGAACGAGGCGGGATTTGGCATGGTGGAGGCAATGGGAGACAGCATTCTTGCAGAGATAGGAAGCCGCATCGCGTGGATTTTTGCACCGCTTGGCTGGACACAGCAGGGTGGAGGCTGGCAGATGGCTGTGGCGGCTGTCACAGGGCTGATTGCGAAGGAGAATGTCGTGGCGACGCTCGGGATGCTGTCCGGGTTTGCCCAGGTCGCGGAGGACGGCACAGAGATCTGGGGAAATCTTGCGGCTGTGATGACGCCGGCGGCAGCGTATGGATTTCTGGTGTTTAACCTGTTGTGCGCGCCGTGTTTTGCGGCGATGGGGGCGATAAGGCGGGAGATGAGCAGTCCGAAATGGTTCTGGTTCGCGGTCGGGTACCAGTGCGGCCTTGCCTATGTGGTCGCCCTGTGCATTTATCA
>CAMWOK010000360.1 GCA_947175845.1 uncultured Lachnospiraceae bacterium
TTCACGTCAAATTTTTCGAGTTCCTGCGCGTAGCCTGCCACATTTCTGCGGAGCCCCCAGAGGGCGTCAAAATCGACGAGATTGACGAAGCACAGACCGCAGAAATCGCGTTTTGCAATCTCGATCGCCTGGTCCATACCGTGGACGGAGCTTTTGGATTTGTTCGATTCCGTCAGGCCCTCGCCGTCAAAAATATCATATATTTTTCCGACGGAAATGACGTCTAGCCCGGCGTCCTTCAAGGCGTTTAGCACAGTTTTTCCGTACGGTTTGAGGGCGTAATCATGGCGGTTGCTCGTGCGCACAAACTCACCTTTTTTCTTACCGACATAGGGTCTTGCGATGACGCGGCCGACCTTCCACTCATCCCGCATGGTCAGTTCCCGCGCGATCGCGCAGCAGCGGTAGAGCTCCTCGAGGCCAAACGTTTCCTCGTTGCCGCAGATCTGCAGCACAGAGTCCGCGGAGGTGTAGACAATCATATGCCCGGTGGCAATCTCCTCCTCGGCGAGCTCGTCGAGAATTTCCGTGCCGCTCGCGCTCTTGTTTCCAATGATTGTGCGCCCTGTCCGCGCGGACAGCTCGTCTAGGAGTTCCTTTGGGAATCCGGTTTCTGTGAAAGTCTGGAACGGTTTTGTGATGTGCAGGCCCATCATTTCCCAGTGTCCTGTCATGGTGTCCTTGCCGGTGCTCGCCTCGTGCAGCCGCGCAAAGTAGCCCGCGGGCTGTTCGACTGGAGCCACGCCGTGCATGGGATGCAGGTTCGCCATGCCAAGTTTCCTGAGATTTGGTAGCTTGAAGTCCGCCGTGTTCTGCGCAATGTGGCCGAGGGTGTCCGTTCCGGCGTCGCCGTATTCCGCCGCGTCCGCCGCTGCGCCAATTCCCAGAGAGTCAATGACGATGGTAAAGATCCGGTTGAATTTTCGACTTTTGTTCATAGGGTTTCCACTCCTTTCTGTTTTTATACTGGCGGTCGAAAAGGCTGACCGCGCAGTATAAAGTTATGTGCACAGCCGCATAAGGAAATATGCCGCTTTGCGGCTGCGGCTGGCAGCATACTTTTAGTATGTTATACTCACGGCAGATTTCATCTGTCGTGAGTATATAAGATAGTATATGAAGTTTTTCAGAACAAGAGGATGACGCCGACGATCATGGCGCTCAGCATACTCACGAAGATGCCGCCCAGCATGGCTTTAAACACGAGGCGGGAGAGGGTGCTCTTTTTTTCCGGGCAGAGCACGGCAATGCCGGAAACGCAGATGCCAAGGCTCGAGAGGTTGGCAAATCCGCAGAGGGAGATGGAGCAGATCATTCCGGTTCTGGTGTCGAGAGAGTCCAGTATTTTTCCAAGGTCCTGAAATGCGACAAACTCGTTGACAATCAGCTTGTTTCCCAGCAGAGAGCCTTCCATCAATATGTTGCTGGTGTCAAGTCCCATCAGGAAGCCAAACGGCGCAAATACATATGAGAAAATCTGTTCGAGACGGATGCCCGCAAAGCCGAGTATCATGTTCACGACCGCGACAATCCCGATAATGCCGACCAGGGACGCCGCGATGGAGATCACCATCTGCATTCCGGTGGACGCGCCCTCGGCGATGGCGTCGATGACGTTTGCGTTGTTTCCCTTGTTGTCCATCCGGACATCTGTGATGGACTGCGCAGCCTCTGTCTGCGGAAGCAGCATCTTGGCGACCAGTATACTTCCGATGGGAACCATGGCGCTGGCGATCAGCAGGTAATCCATGGGGATTCCAAGGGCGTGGTAGCCGCCGAGGATGGACACGGACATGCTTCCCATTCCTGAGACCAGAATAACAAAGATTTCACTGTCGGTCAATGACTGGATGTATTTGCTCACCAGAATCGGGCTGTCCGTCTGGCCGAGAAACATGTTTGCCACGGCGACAAAGCTCTCGACCTCGGTGGTGCCCATCAGTTTCCCGACAGCTTTTCCAATCCATTTTACCACAAATCCCAGCACGCCGATATAGTACAACAGGCTCACCAGCGCTGAGACAAAGATGATGTTGCCGAGGGTCTGGACAATGAAAATACCGCCCACAGACGCGCTGTCCGCAAGGCTGCCAAACACGAAGGACAGTCCTTCCTGCCCGCAGTTTATCACGGCGGTGACGCCGTCGGAAAGCACGGACACGATGGCCTTTCCGACGGGCACCTTTACCAGCAGGACGGCGAGGACAAACTGTATGGCGACAGCGCGCAGCACGATTTTCCATTGAATATGCCTGCGGTCCCATGAAAGAAGGAAGATCAGGCCCAGGATAACGGCGATTCCGATTAAGTTCAGTATAAGCTTCATTTGTTTTGTCTCCTGTCCGCCCGGAGGCTTTAGTCTGCGCGGTCTGCGGCGATGAGGTTGCGGATTGCGAGTACGGCGGTTTTGATGGCGGATTCCGTGTCGTGGATAATGGGATTCTCCATGCCCAGCGCATTCCGCTCCTGGTTGCCCACTACCAGGAAGTTGGAGCCGCAGCGGACTCTCAGATGGCTTGCGGCGATAAACAGGGCGGCTGATTCCATCTCGGACGCCTTGCAGCCCATGCGCTTCCAGGCTTCCCACTTGTTGAGAAGTTCGTAGCTTACGGGCATACGCTCTGGCTCATGCTGGCCGTAAAAGGCATCCTTGCACTGCACGACACCTGTGTGGTAAGTGTTTCCTAACTCCTTGCAGGCTGCGACGAGCGCGTTTGTGACATCCAGGTCTGCCACAGCGGGATACTCGATTGGCGCGTACTCGCGGCTTGTTCCCTCCATGCGGACAGCGCCGGTCGCGATCACGATATCCCCGCCCTTCACCTCGAGGTCGATGCCGCCGCATGTGCCTACGCGGATGAAGGTGTCCGCCCCGCACAGCACCAGCTCTTCGAGCGCGATGGAGGCGGACGGTCCGCCGATTCCCGTGGAGGTCACGCTCACTTTCTCCCCGTCGAGTGTTCCTGTGTAGGTGACAAACTCCCTGCTGTCTGCAACCAGTCTGGCGTCGTCAAAGTGCTTTGCGATTTTCTCGCACCGTTTCGGGTCTCCCGGCATAATCACGTAGCGGCCGACGTCGCCCGGACGAATCTGTAAATGATACTGTAACCCTGCTTCACCTGAATAATTCTGCATATGTTTTCCTCCT
>CAMWOK010000361.1 GCA_947175845.1 uncultured Lachnospiraceae bacterium
TATGAGAATGTGCTGGCGGGGAGAGTCAGCGTGGGCAATGCCTGAGATAAATTTTGAAAGAAAAAGGTGTCAAGAAAAAATACTTGACACCTGATTTTTTTTGTAGTATCCTTATAAAGTCGTGTGGCATATCAGGGCGTGTCTCTGGCGGAGGAAGGAACATGGAAACTGGCAATTTGACAGCGAGGGAAGCTGTGCCCGATCTTGAGAAATACGAATACAAGGGTATGCTCTATGATTTCTATGGAGAGCTTCTGACGAACCATCAGAAAAAAATCTATGAGGATGCGGTGCTAAATGACTTGTCGCTGGGCGAGATCGCTGACGAGCAGGGAATCAGCCGTCAGGGGGTGCATGATCTGATCAGGCGGTGCGACCGGATTTTGACCGACTATGAGAATAAGCTCCATCTGGTGGAGAAATTTTCGGTGATCCGGCAGAATATCCGGCAGATTAACAATCTCACAGACGACGAGCAGATCAGACGATTGTCAAATGAAATTATAGAACAACTGTGAATCTAGCGTTTTGCACCAGGTTTGCAGGCTGTGGAAGCATGGGGGATTTTTGCGGATGGCATTTGAGAGCTTAACAGACAAACTGCAGAATGTTTTCAAGAATTTGAGAAGCAAGGGACGCCTGACGGAGGCGGATGTGAAGGCTGCACTCAAAGAAGTTAAGATGGCGCTTCTGGAAGCGGATGTAAACTTTAAGGTAGTAAAGCAGTTTGTGAAGTCAGTGGAGGAGCGCGCAGTCGGTTCCGATGTCATGAACGGTCTCAATCCCGGGCAGATGGTGATCAAGATCGTAAATGAGGAAATGGTTTCCCTGATGGGATCAGATACGGCGGAGCTGGAACTTCAGCCCGGCAAGGCGACAACCGTGATTCTGATGTGCGGTCTGCAGGGAGCCGGCAAGACCACGGCAGCGGCAAAGATTGCCGGAAAATTAAAGCTGAAGGGCAAGAAGCCACTGCTGGTCGCGTGTGATATCTACAGGCCGGCGGCGATTGAGCAGCTGCATGTAAATGCGGACAAACAGCAGGTTGATTTCTTCTCGATGGGGGTCAATCATAAGCCTGTCGACATCGTGAAGGCTTCGATGGAACATGCGGCAAAGAACAACAATAATGTTGTGATTATAGATACTGCCGGACGTCTGCATATCGACGAGGACATGATGGCAGAACTGCAGGAAATCAAGGCACACATCGACGTGCACCAGACCCTGTTGGTCGTGGATGCCATGACCGGTCAGGATGCTGTCAATGTGGCGAAGGAATTTGACGAAAAGGTGGGCGTGAGCGGCGTTATCCTCTCAAAGATGGACAGCGATACGCGCGGCGGTGCAGCGCTTTCTGTAAAGGCGGTCACCGGAAAACCGATTCTGTTTGTGAGCACAGGCGAAAAACTTACGGATATAGAGCAGTTTTATCCTGACAGAATGGCCAACCGGATTCTTGGGATGGGGGATGTCCTCACTCTGATAGACAAGGTTGCGGAGGCAAATCTGGAGATGGACGCCGAAAAGGAAAAAGAGATGGCGGCGCGTCTCAAGAAGGGCAGATTTGATTTTGAGGATTACCTGGAGAGTATGAATCAGATGAAAAAGCTGGGAGGTCTGTCGAGTATTCTGGGCATGATGCCCGGCATGGGAATCAAGGCGAGTGACATCGAGTCCGCAGTCGACGATAAACAGCTTGCGCGCATGGAGGCGATTGTGCTGTCCATGACTCCGGCAGAACGCAGGGATCCCAAACTGTTAAATCCCAGCCGCAAACACCGGATCGCGCGGGGCGCGGGTGTGGATATCGCGGTGGTAAACCGCTTCATCAAACAGTTTGAGCAGTCGCAGAAGATGATGAAGCAGCTCCCGGGAATGATGGGAGGCTTAGGTGGTAAAAAAGGAAAATTTAAGTTTCCTTTTTAATACATGATACAATATTAAAAGAAAGATTTATGAGGTGAAAGAAAATGGCAGTAAAAATCAGATTAAGAAGAATGGGTCAGAAGAAAGCTCCTATCTATAGAATCATTGTAGCAGATTCGAGATCACCCAGAGACGGAAAGTGCATCGAGGAGATCGGAACTTACAATCCCAACACAGATCCCAGCGAGTTCAAGGTCAATGAGGAGCTGGCTAAGAAATGGCTCTCAAACGGCGCGCAGCCCACAGAGGTTGTCGCAAAGATTTTTAAGGCAGCAGGTATCGAGAAATAGAATGGCTCTGGCACTCTTGGAGGTGTGAATGATGAAGGAGTTAGTCGAAGTGATAGCGAAAGCTTTAGTAGACAACCCGGATGAGGTCGTTGTTACAGAGAAGACGGAAGGCAAGAACATAACCGTCGAGCTCCATGTGGCATCAGCCGATATGGGAAAAGTAATCGGCAAGCAGGGCAGAATCGCGAAAGCGATCCGTTCCGTTGTCAAGGCAGCATCTTCCAAAGACAATCTTAAGGTGGATGTTGAAATTGTGTAAGGTCGTGTGAGGGTGTTCGCGGGAACACCCTTTTTGTGCATTTTGGCGGCACGTTTTCTATTAAAAAGAGGGAAAGAATTATGGAAGATTTATTACAGGTGGGCGCAATCACACAGCCACACGGCATTCACGGGGAGGTAAAGGTATTCCCGACGACGAATGATGTGAGACGGTTTCGCAAGTTAAAGGAAGTCATTCTGGATACAGGAAAGGAAAAAATGACCCTTGAGATCGAGGGCGTCAAATTTTTTAAGCAGTATGCGATCCTGAAATTTAAGGGGTTTGACAGTATCAATGACATCGAGAAATACAAGGGAAAGGCTCTGCTCGTGACGAGGGAAAACGCGGTGAAGCTTGGCCGGGATGAGTATTTCATAGCGGACTTGATCGGCATGAAGGTACAAGATGAGAACGGTCAGCATCTCGGCGTGCTGACCAACGTCATCGAGACCGGGGCAAATGATGTGTACGCGGTTAAGTTTGAGGATGGCAGGGAGGTGCTGTTTCCGGCTATCAGGCAGTGTATTCTCGGCGTGGATATGGAGAGCAGGCAGATGACCGTACACATTATGGATGGACTGCTGGATTAGGAGAGGATTTATGCATTTTCACATCATGACGCTGTTTCCGGAGATGGTGCTCGACGGGCTGCACACCAGCATCATAG
>CAMWOK010000362.1 GCA_947175845.1 uncultured Lachnospiraceae bacterium
CCGTCCATGTTGGCATTTCTCGTCTCGAGACGCACCAGGTTTGGAATGCCCTGCAGCTGCAGCTCCGCGGAATCCTCGATCGTGATCACGCGATCTGTTTTTGGTATATAGTACGACAGGGCGTTTAGGAACGTTGTCTTACCGGATCCGGTTCCACCGCTGATAAAGATATTGTAGCCAGCGATGACAAGCTGCTTTAGAAACTCTGCTGCCTCTCTGGTGATCGAGCCAAATCCAATCAGATTTTCCATGGAGATCGGGTGATCTGGAAACCGCCGGATGGTAAGAATCGGACCGTTCAGCGCGACGGGCGAGAGCACAATATTGACGCGCGATCCGTTTTCCAGCCGTGCATCCGCTATCGGTGATGCCTCGTTGACGACCCGGTTGCACTTTGCCACAATCTGCTGGATCACATTCTCAAGCTTCTCTCTTGTCTCAAAGCGTTTGTCCCATTCATAGATGCGCCCGCCCTTCTCGACAAAGATATTTTCTGTCCCATTTACCATAATTTCCGTCACGTCATCGCAGTCCACCAGCTCCTGCAGCACATCCATCTTTCTTATGGAGTGAAACACACTCCTTCCCAGCTGTTGCCGCTGTGCGAGCGACAGCGCATACTTTCTGCCGTTCTGCACCAGCAGGTCATCGATCATTTCCCGGATCTCTGTGTCGTCCACCTCTCTCGAGAGATCGATGCGCTGCCGGACATTGTCGGCAATGTACTCCCTGCACCGCTCATAGCGCTCTGACTCACACACTGCACTCACTTCCTTCCCAGCACCCCCTTTATGCGCGCGCCAATACAGGATGCCGCCAGACTTTCAAGCCGTTCGCACTGCTCCTCCCAGTTGGAGGGCAGCTCAAGCTCCACCATATGTTCCAGAATTTTGTTGTACTCCTTTGCCTGCATCAGACTCCTGAACTGCGACCGCATGGCCTGCGCATACATGCTGGACCCGTCTGTGGGCAGACAGATCTGGTCGCTGTTTTCGAGCAGGTCATAAAACCCCTGGCAGGTCTCCGACAGATCCACCACGATGTGCGTGTAGTCGCTGCTGTACAACAACAGATTTATGACTGTCTCCCAGTCGTCTCTGCCGATGCGGAGCAAATCTGTATAGTCGAGCGCCGGCGGAAGATAGTCGACACCATGGATGCAGCGCTTAAGACTGTCGAGTTTGTACAGCAGTTTGTCCGAATGATTCAGCACAAAGTACATAAAATCCGTCACATCCGCATCATAGCTGGTTTCGAGAAGCTCCTCAAACCCTGCAAACGGCATCAGATTCAGATACAGCACCTGATTTCCTTCCTCCGCGAGCACCTGCGCCGCACCGAGCGCCGCCGCACTCTGCCCCCTGTGTCTGTCCGGCGAGTAAAAGCTGATGAGTGCTGTCGGATTTTTTCCGTGCCGCCTGACACTGCCACAGCTGTCATCCAGCGCAAACGCTTCGAGCACCTGCGCAATCAGACGCTCCATGGACTGGTACTTGACAATCATGCTGTGTCCTGTGATTCCCTTCAATCCGTCCTCCTGCAGTACAAACACCTTCGAAGCGCTGATCTTTGTGACATCTGTGTCATAAATCCCCTCGCCCACCAGCAGGATCTCAAATGCCGCCTCGCGGCTGGCTTCCAATGCCCCGCTCACCGTATCAAATATCAGGATCTCAAAATCCGCGGGCTTCTTTTTCTGCAAGTACGCCTGCAGCATCCTCAGGTATCCGCCATCACTGTCACAGATTGCAAATGTTTTTCCTTTCATAAAGACACGAGGTTCCTCCTCTCAATTTTTGTTTGTGATTTTGCTTACGCATACACGCCGGCACACATTAAGAGCAGACTCAGAAACGCGGGGAACGAGAGCCGCACCACACACCGTCTCTGCGAGGTATCAATGTGATACGCGTCGACCGCGCCTGTCACAGCCGCCTTTCTCAGATACCGTACCAGATAAAACAGGCGCTCCCTGCTTTCCCTGTATGCGATCATCTTCGCGAGCGCTCCCAGCGCGGCAATTGCCATTGTGACCAGCATATACCGGGCAAATCCGTTTGTTCCCATATTGGGAGTGTAACAGGCCGTCATCATAAAAAGCTTGACGTCGCCTGCTCCGAATGCCCCGAGCAGATAGACCGGATAAAAGACCAGAAAGACAGCTGCCGCCGACGTGGCCGCCTGTGCCAGTCCGCTCACCGAGTGCGCGTTCCAGGTCATTGTCAGCCCCGACACCACACCCACAGCAACACAGACGTTTGGTATCCTGTAATACTTCCAGTCCATAAAAATGACAACAATAAACACACCTATGAGGATTCCCATACTTCACGCTTCCTTTCTTCTGCAACCGGGTCCGCATTCTGCGCCCGGCTCTGTTGTGCTGGATATTCCCGCCTGACATGATACAGCAAATGACAATGAACCGACCTGTTGTGCTGGCGAATGATGTGCCGCCCTCTGCGGCGGAACTGTTTTGATTATATCGAATTCCCGAAATTTGTCCACTCGAAATGTCAAAATCAGCACAACTATTTTTTTATTGTAGGATTTCACTATAAAAATTGATTATCCTCAAGAATTTTATGTGAATAATTACCCGCTTTTTTGTGTTGTTTCTTACAATTCGAAATTTTACGAAACTTAAAATTCTTTTCCTGATTCCATAAAAAAGAAAAAATATACATGGAAATACCATGCATATTTTTCCTTTTTTGTGACTATACTGTCCATATAAGCTAAGAAAGGAACTGCCCGCATACCGCGTGCGCAGCTCCCCGGAAAGGACATCCCTATGAAAACATATTTCAGTCTGAAAGGTATACTTAATCCGTCCCTCAATACAGAGTCCCAGCCGCGCACACCGCGCGACATGCTGCTTGACGATATCCGCAAGACCCAGTGTGCCCTCGAGATCGCATACTCCGGATTTGACAATGTGACAGATCCGGACCTGATCGACTGTTATATCTACGAGGTCAATTCCGCGCTGAAGCGCTATCGCTTCCTGCTGCAGCAGGCAGAGCAGATGCAGCTCTACGAAGAATATCACATGGACACGACGGAGTACTGTGACGCCAAATCGCTCGTACAGCAGCCGATCGCATGATATCGCGGCAGCACTTTGCCAA
>CAMWOK010000363.1 GCA_947175845.1 uncultured Lachnospiraceae bacterium
GACTGTGCCAGGACCGAGTGACGGTTATTACTACAAACTCTCAAGTACCAGTGACACTGCCAGCAACACGCTGCTGCAGGGATTTGGCTTGAAGGAGTTCGGCGGGGTGGAGCAGACAGGTGATATCACAGGTTCGATGATACCGAAGCTCAATCCCGATAATGTCAAGGCGGATTATAAGTCCGATACACTGCTCTCTGAGATTGATCCGAGCCTGATTGGGCAGAAACTGACGCTCACAGTCGGCCAGGGAGCGGGCGCGAAGGAGACTACGATAGAGATCACCAGCGAGATGAAGATCAGTGATCTGCTCAACCAGCTCAGAGAGGGAGGCGTGAACGCAAACTTCGACGAGAAGAACCAGCGGTTCTTTATCAGCTCCACTGGTACAGGAATTGCAAAAGAATTTGATCTGAAGGCTTCTGGAGACGCGCTGGCGTCACTTGGCCTTGACACGAATGCGACTTATGAAAATGGGTCCACAGCCACAAGAATTGCAGCTCAGGATGCCCTGATCACACTCAATGGTGCGGAGTTTACATCGGATACCAACACGTTTGCGATCAATGGACTCAACATTACAGTAAACGACGTGACAGAGGATCCGATCACGATATCTACAGATACAGATTACGATGGCATCTACGACATGATTAAGGATTTCATCACAGAATATAACGACATCATGAACGAGATGACAAAGCTCTACAACGCGGACTCTGCAAGAAAGTTCAACATGCTCTCCGACGAGGAGAAGGAGGCCATGACGGACGACGAGGTTGAGCAGTGGGAAAGCACTATCAAGGACTCGTTGCTCAGAAGGGACAAGGATCTTTACAATGTTATGCAGACGATGATGGGCGCTGTCAACAAGGGGTATGACATTGGCGGCGAGACGCTGTATCTTGTCAACTTCGGCGTTGGTACAGGCAGCTATTTCGACACGGAAAAGGGAGAGCGCAACGCGCTTCATATCTTCGGCGACAGCGACGATGAGAAATATTCTGACAAGGACAATGAGCTCAAGGAGGCGCTTGCAGCAGATCCGGAAAAGGTGATTGAACTGTTTACAGCCATGAGTAAGGAAATGTACGGTTCTCTCCAGAAGACGATGGCGAGCACGGATTACCGGAGTATCTACAAGGTGTACGATGACAAGCGCATGAAGATCGAGTATGATGACTATACCAAGAGAATCAAGGAAGCGCAGAAGAAACTCGATGCTTACGAGGACAAGTGGTACAAGAAATTTTCCGCGATGGAGGTAGCGCTGTCGAAGCTGCAGTCCAGTCAGAACTCACTTGCAAGTATGCTGGGACAATAAATACAGAATTGAGTAACAGTTCAGTCAGGACTTTGCACTGCGCTGCAAAGTCCGTAGAAACGCATAGTGGTTGAGATGCATCAAGCCGCCACGAAGTGGTTTTGTATGGCTTGATGCCCGTAACAGAAAGCCGCAGGCTGAACTGTTACAGAATTGATATAAACATGTGAAAATGGTAAGGAACTTTGGGACAGTTCCTCAGAACAGAAAGAGGTAATTGCATGCTCAAACAAAATGGATACGCACAGTATCAAAATGCGAAGATTATGACTGCCTCACCGGCAGAGTTGACGCTGATGCTCTATGATGGTGCGATTAAGTTTGGAAACGTGGCCATTCTGGCAATGGAAAATAAAGATCCGGCAAAGGCGCATGAGAACATTGTCAAGGTGGAGAAGATCGTTCAGAATTTCAGGGATACCCTTGATAAGAAATATGCGGTGTCGCAGGAATTTGAAAATGTGTATGTATATCTGTTGAGACGGTGCCATGAAGCGAATATAGCCAAGGACCCCGAGATCATGGAGGAGGTGCTGCGGCATCTGCGTTCTATGAGGGATAACTGGAAAGAAGTGATGAAGAAGGTTGCCGGAGATAAGTCCAATCCGGTCGCACAGGCAAGAGTCGCAGGCGGACAGGGCAATATCGGAGCATACAAGAGAACCGGAACCTGATTTCAGGACGCCGGAGGCTGACTGTTACAGCATGGAAGGGGAACACACATGACAGAAAATTATCTGCAGATCATGACAGAGAGTCTGGAGAAAAAGCTTGAAGTACTTGACAAAGTCTATGAGCTCAACAAACGTCAGCTGGAGGCTTCGACCAGGAGGCCATTTGATGTGGAGGCGTACGATGCCATCATGGACGAGAAGGGCGGTCTGATCGATGAACTCAACCGACTGGATGATGGTTTTACCTCGACGTATGAGATTGTCAGAGAAGAGGTACAGCGCAGCCCTGACAAGTACAGAGAGAAGGTACAGCAGATGCAGGAGCTCGTCCGGGAAGCCGTTGACAAGGGCGTCTCGATCGAGGCACAGGAACAGCGAAACAAGGCTTCAATGGAAGTGGCTTTGACTTCGAAGCGGCAGGAGATTAAGGAGCGCAGGGTGACTGCGAGTGCGGCGTCGAAGTATTACAGTGCTGTCAGCAAGATAAATAATGTAGACCCGCAGCTGATGGACAGCAAGAAATAGGAATGTAATAACGTCATGGATGACGCGCAGGCATATTTATGAAAATATGCCTGCGCGTTTTATGTACAGAAGTATGGACAGGCGCATAGGGTGAAGGCGTCACGCAGCATTCAATATAGTTAGGAGGAACAGCGATATGTCAAAGATACCAGTAACGGTATGCATCATAGCCAAAAACGAGGAAAATTTTATGGAGGAATGTCTGAAACATTTGTTGCCGTATGGTATGGAGATTATTGTGGCTGATACAGGTTCCACCGACAGGACAAAGGAGATTGCGGCGAAATACGCCGACAAGGTCGTGGATTTTGAGTGGGTGAATGATTTTGCCGCAGCAAGAAATTACTGTGCGTCATTTGCAGCGAACAACTGGATTCTTGCGATTGACTGCGACGAGATCGTCCAGTCAGTTGATGTCAGGATTCTGCGGATGCTGATGCAGAAACATGCAAAATATACGGGAGTGCTGCGGCTGAAAAATATTACAAATGACGGAAGGGGACACAAGGGTTATGTCAACACGGATGTCCCGCGGATGTACAATAAGAATTTTTATATGTTTGACTTTGCCATTCACGAGCAGATTGTTCCGATAGACCCCGCAAAG
>CAMWOK010000364.1 GCA_947175845.1 uncultured Lachnospiraceae bacterium
CCATCATGCGCTTTCCCTTGATAACGGGCGGAAATCCCGTTGGGCATTACTCAAGTCATATAAAAAATCCTGACTCTTTGCTCCCACCTTCCCGAGTCCATTCCATGTATTATTGAATACTGCAATCCCACCGCCTGCAGCTCTCTGTGAATCTCCTAACCCATGTACTCCTCTCGGTCATCAGTTTCATATCGGTATTTAATTGGCTGTTCATGTAAATTTATGATAAACGCTCCGGCCGGAAATGTCAAGGGGGATTTTTTCAATCCCCTCTTGACAATCGTGTCCGCAGACGCTATAATGAACATTGTTCAGTATGAGAGGAGGCATGGCACATGAACACCGTTATCACTTCAAAAGAGGCCATTTTGGACAAGAGCCGGCAGCTGGTGACACAGCAGGGCTGGTCCGCTGTCAACATCCGCTCGGTGGCCGCGGCGTGCGGGGTTTCCGTGGGATCCATCTACAACTATTTTACTTCAAAGTCCGATTTGATCACCGCGACTGTGGAGAGCATCTGGCGCGATATCTTCCACTTCTCGGAGCGCGAGACAAGATTTGAACACTTCTCTGAGTGTGTAGACTGGATTTTTGACAGTATGAAAAAGGGCAGCGAAAATTATCCGGGATTTTTCTCATCGCACTCCATGCATTTTCTGAGCGGCGACAAGACCGACGGGCAGCAGATGATGGCACAATCCTGGCAGCATATTCAGATGGAGCTTCTCAGTGTCCTAGAAGGAGACAGCGCTGTCCGCCCAGACGCTTTTGACCAGACATTCACACCGCAAAAATTTGTAGAGCTTATCTTTTCTCTGATTGTCTCCGCACTGCTGCGCCAGAATTATGACAGCGGCAGCGTTATGCAACTCATTGATCGCGTTATCTATTATACTCACGACAGATGAAATCTGCCGTGAGCATCGCGTCAGCCGCAGCCGCGAAGCGGCATATTTCCTTACGCGGCTGTGCGCATAACTTTATACTGCGCGATCAGCCTTTTCGACCGCCAGTATAAACTACAGGCAAGACTGTACCATCAAAGGAGGAAAAACATATGCAGGCTATCGTAGAAACATTATTTGACACCGTCTATCTCATCACAGTCATCACCCTAGGCATCCTTATGATACGCAAAAGCGGCGGGCGCAGACAGTACAAACTGTTTGGCATCATGGCTGTCGTGCTGGGGCTTGGGGATTCCTTTCATCTCGTTCCGCGCGCACTGGCGCTGTGCACAACCGGGCTTGAAAACTACACGACCGCCCTCGGTGTCGGCAAGCTCATCACTTCCGTCACAATGACCATTTTTTACATTCTTCTGTACTATGTGTGGAGATACCGCTATCACATCACCGGAAAAAATGCCCTTACAGCCGTCGTGTATCTGTTGTCCACACTGCGCATCCTTCTGTGCCTCTGCCCGCAGAATGGATGGCTGCATGCCAATCCGCCGCTGGCGTGGGGAATCTACCGCAACATTCCGTTTGCGCTGTTTGGCCTGCTGATCATCGTGCTGTTTTTTCAGGAGGCAGGACGGCAGCATGACACCGCATTTCGCTTTATGTGGCTGACCATTGTGCTCAGTTTCGGGTTTTACATTCCTGTAGTGCTCTGGGCCGATGCGGTTCCCATGATTGGAATGCTCATGATTCCCAAAACATGTGCATACGTCTGGACTGTCCTGATTGGCTACCGGGCAATGCGCAGCGAGACTGACCCTACAAATACTTAAAATCTTCGAAGCAAATCCCTTCCCATGTACCCGCGAGCATCCTGCACAGAACGTCATATGTGATCTCAGCCGGCACAATTTTGCACTGAAAGGGACTGGTCGCAGAATACGGTTCAATTGTAACGGTTTTTTGTTTACTGTCAAAGCGCAGCCGCTCGATCTCTGTACAGACTTCTGTATCAGAATCGTTTTCGACTGCGCTTTTCAGTTCGCTCATAAGGCGCTCGCTGCGATATGCCTCGAACACAAAATCAAATGTCATTAACAGACTTCTCACCCCTTATTATCCTATTAAAAATCTACATTTTTTCATGGAATTTTCCAGAGCATTATGCTACAATAGATAACGCGTTAAAAACAGACGCTCAAAATATTGGAGGTGGTAATATGAATACAATCTGGTCCGATTATGTCCAGAATATTGGAACACTGTATCTCTCTCGCACGCTCAGATTTTCTGATGAACACAAAGAAAATTTTATGCGCGCTTTTCGTGTTGACAACCTTGGCCAAAAACTTAAAATACTGGAAATCGGCTGTGGTCCCGGCGCGCTAACCCAGTCCCTTTCCCGCTGGTATCCAGACGCCGATATCACTGGCACGGACAGGGACACCGCTTTTATCGAATTTGCCGCACAGCAGGCGCCGCATCTCAAATTTATGGAAGCCGACGCGACAGCGCTGCCCTTTGCGGACAGCACCTTCGACGTGACGATATCCAATACCGTCCAGGAACATATCGAGCCATCCAGATTTTTCGGAGAACAGCTCCGCGTGCTGAAGCCGGGCGGTATCTGTCTGGTGTTGTCCGCGCGGCGCGGAATCAACATCACCGCTGACTGTATCGCCGAGGAGAACAGCTTCGAGCAGGAAATATGGAGCCGTGTGGAACCCAGCGACCACAAAATGCAGCAGAAATACGCCATTGGGCAGTTCGCCCTGAGCGAAAGCGAACTGCCCGCTGCCATGGAACAGTATGGCTTTCATCAGGTTTCCACGGAGTACGTGCTCGTGAATCTCACGCCGGACAACCCGCAAAATTCCAGAGAGCTGGCGCACTCCATGATCAATTCCCACCGCCAGACCTCGCTCGATGCCATCACCGCAATTCCGCACACTACACCCGGAGCCGTTACCGCGGACGAACTTGAGCAGATGAAGGCGTGCATCCATGAGAAATATGACAGGCGCATCATGCTTTATGACAGCGGCGTCAGACAGTGGGACACCAGCATGTCACTGACAATGGTACTGCGCGGCATAAAATAAAGGCCGAACGCTACACAAACTTCACCAGTTCATCCGCGCTTTTTCTCTTCGGTGCCGCCGGCTCCTCGTCGGCGTAAC
>CAMWOK010000365.1 GCA_947175845.1 uncultured Lachnospiraceae bacterium
GTATGTCGAGGATGCAGACCACCGCGTGGTCAATGATGTGCGCCGTGTAAACCCTGCAGATAACATACAGATCTATGTGAAAAACGGCACGATTCAGGCGAAGGTGGCCGACGTGAAGGAAGGTCATTTTCAGGGTTCAGACCAGGGGTCAGGATCAGAGGAAATCAAGAAACAGACGAGGTGACGTATGGCAAAGGAACAGACACTTGAGCAGACCTTTGAGAAGCTCGAGGATATGATTGGAAAACTGGAACAGGAGGACATCCCGCTCGAGGAATCCTTCAAGTTATATAAGGAGGGCATGAAGCTCATCAAATCCTGCAACGACAGGATTGACAAGGTGGAGAAGGAAGTGCTCAAATTAAATGAAAACGGTGCGTTAGAGGAATTTTAAGATGGATTTTAATCAGAAATTAGAGGACAGGGTAAAGGAAACAGAGTCTGTTATAAAGGCGTATCTTCCAGTGGAAGACGGCTGGGCAAAGACGGTGATGGAGGCGATGAATTACAGCGTCAATGCGGGCGGAAAGCGTCTGAGGCCCATGCTGATGGCGGAGACTTACCGACTTTTTGGCGGTGCAGATCAGGTGATTGAGCCGTTCATGGCGGCCATTGAGATGATACACACGTACTCGCTCGTGCATGACGATCTGCCAGCCATGGACAATGACGAGTACCGCAGGGGCAGGAAGACGACGTGGGTAGTCTACGGTGATGCCATGGCAGTGCTCGCGGGGGACGGCCTTTTAAACTATGCGTTTGAGACAGCGCTGAAATCTTTTGAGATGCCGCAGAGGGATTGCGCCCGATGCGCCCGTGCGCTCTCCATACTTGCGAAGAAGGCGGGAATTTACGGGATGATTGGCGGGCAGACTGCCGATATCGAGGCGGAGAATCTCGGCGATCAGGTGACGCAGGAGCAGCTTCTGTTTATCCATGCGAACAAGACGGCGGCGCTGATACAGGCTGCGATGATGGTCGGTGCAGTGCTTGCGGGCGCCAGCGACGCGCAGGTTGATCTGCTGGAAAAAGCGGCTTATGAGATTGGCGTTGCGTTTCAGATACAGGACGATATCCTCGATGTGACGAGCAGCCTAGAACTGCTGGGAAAACCGGTCGGAAGCGACGCGAAAAACCAGAAGACCACCTATGTCACACTGCGGGGGATTGAGATCGCTTCCAAGGAGCAGCAGGAGATGTCCAGCCACGCCATAGAGCTGTTGGAATCCCTGAAAGATGACGGGTTTGAAAATGCGTTTCTCACAGAGCTGATACGCAGCCTGATCACCCGCATCAAATAAGGCGATCTGCTGTTGACAGACAGGGGCTGCAAAAATGGGCAGTTTTTGACCTCGCATGAAAGGTGAAGGTGCTGAGTATGATATTAGAGACGATAGAGAGGGAAAATGATATAAAGAACGTGGCGCCCGCGGACTGGAATCTGCTTGCGGAGGAAATCAGGGATTTTCTGATTCACAAGATCAGTGTCACAGGCGGGCATCTTGGCTCCAACCTCGGCGCGGTGGAACTGACCATGGCGCTGCATCTGAGCCTGAATCTGCCCAAGGACAAGATTGTGTGGGATGTGGGGCACCAGTCCTACACCCACAAGCTGCTCACGGGCAGGCGGTCCGGGTTTGAGAATCTGCGCAAATACGGCGGCATGAGCGGATTTCCCAAGAGAAAAGAGAGTGAGTGCGACTGCTTTGACACAGGGCACAGCTCCACGTCCATCTCGGCCGGGCTGGGGCTTGTGAAGGCAAGAGATCTGCGCGGTGAAGACCACACGGTCCTCTCTGTCATCGGGGACGGATCGCTGACAGGGGGGATGGCGTACGAGGCGCTGAACAACGCTTCGCGCCTGAAAAAGAATTTTATCATTGTACTAAACGACAATAATATGTCCATCTCAGAAAATGTCGGCGGCGTGTCGAAATATCTCAACAATATCCGGACGGCGGACAGATACCTCGACATGAAGGAGGGGATCTACAATTCCCTGATGGAGTCCAATCTGGAACCTCTCGTCACGAGCATCCGAAGGGCAAAAAGCTCTGTGAAGCATCTGGTGATTCCGGGAATGTTTTTTGAGGATATGGGAATTACATATCTGGGGCCTGTTGACGGTCATAATATCAACGCCATGATGAAGGTCTTTCGCGAGGCAAAGCGCTGCAAGTCGGCAGTGCTGGTGCATGTGATCACACAGAAGGGCAAGGGGTTTGCGCCCGCGGAGAAACATCCGGCGCGGTTTCACGGCGCGGAGCCTTTCGACGTGGAGACGGGGCTGCCGCTCACGCCCAAGACAAAATCCAGCTACACGGATGTGTTTTCCACGGTGATGTGCAAGCTCGGGGACCGCTATGAGGACGTCGTGGCAATCACGGCGGCAATGCCGGACGGCACGGGACTCAAGCGCTTTCGCAACCTGTATCCCGAGCGCTTTTTTGACGTCGGAATTGCCGAGGAGCACGCGGTGACCTTTGCGGCGGGGCTTGCAGCCGGCGGGATGCGGCCGGTGGTGGCAGTCTATTCCTCGTTTTTACAGCGTGCTTACGATCAGATCCTGCATGATGTCTGCATCCAGAATCTCCCGGTGGTCTTTGCGATTGACCGGGCGGGGCTTGTGGGAAGCGACGGCGAGACGCATCAGGGCATTTTCGACCTGTCGTATCTGTCCTCCATACCAAACATGCACATCATGGCGCCGAAAAACAAGTGGGAGCTCTCGGACATGCTGAAGTTCGCGGTGGAATTTCGGGGGCCGATCGCTCTGCGCTATCCGAGGGGCGAGGCGTACGACGGTCTGCGCGAGTACCGCGAGCCGATTGCGTTTGGCAGGGCGGAGTGGCTCTATCACGAGCAGGATATCGCGCTCGTGGCGGTGGGCAGTATGGTCAGGACTGCGCTCGCAGTGCGCGAGGAGCTTGTGCGGAAAGGATATCGCTGCAGCATTGTCAACGCCCGCTTTGTCAAGCCGGTCGACACCCGGATGCTGGACGAGGCAGTCAGGGATCACACGCTCATCGTGACCATGGAGGAGAATGTGGCGAGCGGCGGTTT
>CAMWOK010000366.1 GCA_947175845.1 uncultured Lachnospiraceae bacterium
GGTCCAGATGCTCGCCGCAGAGGTCAGCCCCTTAATCTGATGCCCCGAGACCAGAATAGAGCCTGCCCCCAGAAAACCGACGCCGCTGATGACCTGCGCCGCAATTCTTGAGATGTCGAGGCGCTCCGGATAAAGCGTCTCGAGATACTGCTCCATCAGCATAACCATCGTGGCGCCGAGACAGACTGTGATGGTCGTGCGCGCCCCGCCGCCCCGCCGCTTCGCCCCGCGGTCGATGCCAATCACAATCCCGACAGCCAGCGACAGCGCGATGCGCACCAGAATACTCTGCCATGTCCACTCTGAAAATCTTGTCGTAAACATAACTGCCTCCTACTCTCTCAATTCTGACACAGCTGTCAGAAATGATCCGTCAAAATCAAACAACGAAAGCGGCGCAAAGAACCTATCTCACGATCTCATCGGAATCGAGCAATATCGTGAACGGCCCGTCGTTTAACAGCGACACCTTCATCTCCGCACCAAATGAGCCGTGTTCCACATGGAATCCCTTCTTTTCAATCGCACGGATGCTATACTCGTACAGTGCGTTCGCCGCATCCGGTTTTCCCGCCTGCGTAAAGGACGGCCGGTTTCCCTTTCTGCAGTCCGCATACAAGGTAAACTGCGAGATGATCAAAAATGCGCCACCCACATCCGCGATGGACAGATTTGTCTTTCCATCCGCATCGTCAAAAATACGCAGCTTCGTCAGCTTGTCAATCATTTTGTCGGCAATCTGCTGATCATCCCTGTCAGACACCCCGACAAACACCAAAAGACCATGCCCTATCTGGCCGATCACTTCCCCCTCCACAGCTACGCGCGCCTCACGCACCCTCTGAACCACAAACCGCATAATTTCCCTCCATCTTTTGGTCTTTCCCAACACAAATAGTACTGCGATATATTTTCTGATCAAGATAAGTATATCAAAAATTGGGGCGGGTGGGAAGAAGGAAAGATCCACTGTATCAAATCAGCAAGAAAAAATTTTAAAAGATGAGAAAAAGCTTGATAATATTCGCGATATGGACTAAAATAATATTCAGAGAGGGGTGTTTACAATGGAATATCTTCCCATACAGGAATTTTCAAATAAATGGAGTATCAGTAAAAGACGTATTCAGATATTATGCAGCTCAGGACGCATCAACGGTGCGAAAATGCTGGGCAATATGTGGGTAATCCCAGAAAATGCACAAAGACCCACTGATGCCAGAACAAAGAATCCTTCTGTTGTCTCAGAAAAAACAGATGAACCAAATGTGCGAAGGGAACTGAAAAAATTATTGAGGAATTTATTTTATCAGACAGAGACATTGCACATTGCAGAATCAGAACAGAAAAGATTTGTTTTATCTGAGATCGCCTGTGGTCTCTGTGCTTTTTATCTCCGCGAAAAAACCATCAGCAGCACAATCCGGCAGAAACTATACAAAGATATTTCCGGCAAAGAAATTTTGCCCATAGAATATCAGAAACTGATGCAGCCGGTATCTGATTTTATAGAAAAGTATAAAAATGCCCCAGAACTTGATAATCTGTTGTCCTGGGCATATCAGTATACCAACAAATTAATAAAAGGAAATCCCTATGGTCAGACACAGTTTTTCACAGAGAAATATATGATAAATTATCTAATACAAGCTGTACCTGACCTGCAAGATGCCGGGAAAATTGTAGATCCCTGCGCCGGCGGCGGAAATTTCCTTGTCGAGGCCCTGGAGTTTATATGTGCGCAGAACAGATCGCAAAAAAAAGATTTCATACAGACAGTGCTGTCCTATGTAACAAAATTATATGGATACGATATCGACTGCGACATAACCAGGGTTGCACTTGTAAATATACGTTTGCGGGTATTGGCGATCTTAAACCGTAATAACGCTTCAATATCCTTTTCGTTATGGGACCAGATACATCCAAACATTTTTCAGTCAACGCTTCCTGATCCTATATGCGGATCTCTGTCAACTGATAACAGAATGGTCAGAAATATCTTAAACGGCACTGTGACAGAAATTGATTCCGCGTTAGGCGATGCGGATGTTGTATTGACCAATCCACCTTTTGCAACGATTAAAGGTATGAGCGGGGAGCAAAAAGAATTTTTGAAAAAAAACTATCCGGACACGAACTGCGATATGTGTGTGTCTTATTTTGATGCGATATACAAGATGTTAAAGCCTTCTGGTATCTGTGGAATTGTGTCACAAAATTCATGGATGCATTTAAAAACGTTTCAATCAGTCAGGAATCGAATCACCTCACAATATACTATTTATAAGATTGTCAATCTTGGTTCCGGAGCCTTTCAGGACCTGAGCGGGGAAAAATCAAATGTATCATTGCTTGTTCTTGGAAAGGACACTGTGCACAATAACAGGATTGAAGTGATGAATCTAAATGAATTGTCACTGCATGATAAGATAAAAGCCCTCCGCGCAAACAAAAATTCGATATATATCCCTCAAAATGAGATTGACCGTGTTAATGGTTATGACTTCACTGAAAAAGGGACTTTTAATCACATTTTGTTAAACCAGGACTCATATAAAAATATTGCGGTGCCGATGCAGGGAACTTCAACAGGCAACGCAAAAGAACTGGTGGGTTATTTCTGGGAACATTTTGGTGATCCGGAGTGGGTTATTGTCAGCAACGGCGGAGGTTATTGCAGGTGGCAGGGACTAAATAACAGCGTCGTAAAATGGGGCAAAGACGGGGAGTATATAAAGGCACAAAGCGGCTCTGCTCTGAGAAATGTAAAATATTTTCGCGAGACACAAATGGTCTTTAGCGACACCGGGACTGCTGGCCTGAATGTGCGTATTCTCCTTGATAATCAGATATTTATTGCATCGGGTCCCGGAATACGAATAACAGAGGGCAATGTTTATGCGCATCTTGCCCTGCTCAACTCCAGGCTGTCAGCATACTGCATCAGGACAATGTCTCCTAAGCTTACAATCGCAGCCGGATATATTGGACAGATTCCTATTGTGAGGGATATAT
>CAMWOK010000367.1 GCA_947175845.1 uncultured Lachnospiraceae bacterium
GGGGGCGGTTGCACCCGAGGATGAGCAAATGATGCGGCAGCTCTACCTGCGTACTGAGATCTGCAGCGGAAATTACCACAGGCACAATGACAGAGGGATGGTGACTCTGGCGGAGCCTGGGTACACAGGCAGTTCTCCGGAGACGATACAATCCATTCGGGATCGGTATCTCTCGCAGGATGTGCGCCTTCCTGTCACTGGAACTGCGAAAATCAGGGCGGGAGAGCAGGTAGAACTGACATTTGCGTGCGGATCGTCATCGGTGGCAGTGACTGGTGAGTTGGTGAGCAGTGCCTTAAATAAACCGTTGAGCCGCGAAGATATCGCACAGAAGCTTGGCAGGCTTGGAGATACCTGTTTTGCGCTCACCGATCTGGCTGTTGACACAGATGGGATATCGTTTCTGCCAGTCAAGGCGCTAAATGAACTGCGGCGCGGGGCAGTATCCATGTTGGAGCAGGAGCTGCAGAAGCGGCATGTGCGCAGGACGAAACCGGCGCAGGATGTGAGTGCTGTGTGCCAGTCAAAGCAGCGCCGGGCGGCCTTTCAGGAAAAAGGCATGTCTGACACAGCGTTTCATACAAACGAGCTGTGTGCGCTGGTGACAACAGATGAACAGCTTGCTGCCATGAACACGTTTGCCGGGATCCAAAAAATTTATGTGGATGCGGACATCTTTCTGAGAGGAATGGCGACGCCGGAATCCCTGCTGCCTCAGAAGACGTATTATCTTGTGCTGCCGCACATCTTCCGCAAGCGGAGTTACCAGTATCTGTCCTCCTACCAGGAACTGCTGGAAAGCGGATGTTTTGCGGGTGTCATGGCAAGAAATCTCGAAGAGCTGGAATGGCTTGACCGGATTGGCTGCAAGGGGACAATCAGCCTGGATTACACAGTATATGCGTGGAACAACACAGCGCTTTCCCTGCTGGCAGAGCAGGCCGACTGCGTCACACTTCCGCTGGAGTTGAACAAAAAAGAACTCGGAAGGCTTTCCGCAGGCGGATGTACCAGTTTTGTCCTATATGGCTACCTTCCGCTGATGTACACGGCAAACTGTGCCAGAAAAACCCTGGAACACTGTATAAAGAATACCACTGCTGCAAACAATAGATATCATTTGACAGACCGCTATCAAAATGTGTTTGCAGTGGCACAGAACTGTACGCACTGCTACAATATCTTGTACAACACAGTGCCGTTATCCCTGCACGGGCATCTTGACGGGATTCTGAAAAAGAATTACAATCTGCTGCGGCTTGATTTTTCCATCGAAAATGAGGTGCAGACAAAGGCGGTGGCCGCATATTATCTGGGGCATACGGACAAGAATCCCTGCAAAGAATTTACCAATGGACATTATAAACGTGGAGTAGAGTAGAATGCTTAGAGCAGTAATCGAACTATCGAAATATATTCTGGCAATCAACATTTTGTTGTACACACTGATCAGTTTTGCGGCACTTCGGCGCGACGACAGAGAGCGCCGAGGGATTGTTTTTGTCCTTCAGCATGTTCTGATTTTTGCAAACCACTTGATCGGAAGCCTTGTTCTGCTCTCATCCAGAAAAGATTTTACATACCTTTTTCTGCCGCTTTTTCAGGTGATCATCGTGTTCGCTTTCCTGGTGCTGATGCGCGCGGTTTACCCGAGGGCCAACAGGCTGATGCAAAACCATATCGCGCTGCTGCTGTCGATCAGTTTTGTGATTCTGACCAGAATCTCGCTGACGCGCGCCATCCGCCAGTTTACGATCGTGGCGATCTCGCTCGTCATCGCGCTGATCATTCCTGTTTTTATGAAGTATGTAAGGCTTCTGAAGAGCTGTGCGTATATATTTGCAGCAGCCGGGATATCCATATTGGGAATCGTGCTGATCAGCGGGAGTATCACAAACGGTTCTAAGCTGTCGTTTTCCATTATGGGGCTGTCTTTTCAGCCGTCGGAATTTGTGAAGATTATTTATGTAATGTTTCTTGCGGCGCTGCTGTCCAGGGCGGAACGCTTTCTTCACATTGTGGTCGCGACAGCGCTTGCAGCAGTTCATGTCCTGTTTCTCGTCGCGTCCAGGGATCTCGGAAGCGCGCTGATCTATTATATCACCTACGTGATCCTGCTGTTTGTCGCCACGCGCAAAGCAAGGTATCTGCTTCTTGGGCTGGCGGGTGGTTCCGCGGCCGCATATGTCTCTTATTTTCTGTTTTCCCATGTGCGCGTGCGCGTCGAGGCATGGCTGGATCCGTGGAATGACATCAACGCGACGGGATATCAGATAGCCCAGTCCCTGTTTGGCATCGGGACAGGGGGCTGGTTCGGAATGGGAATTGATGCGGGCACACCAGGCACCATACCATATGTGGAGCAGGATTTTATCTTTTCTGCCATCTGCGAGGAGTTCGGGGTGATTTATGGAATCTGCGTGATTGCGGTCTGCGTCAATCTGTTCCTGGAGATTGTCCATGTGGCGCACTCCTGCAGGGATAACTTTATGAAATATTCCGCTTATGGGCTGGGGTTGATCTACATTGTGCAGCTTTTTCTGACAATCGGCGGAAACAGCAAGTTCATACCGCTCACAGGTGTGACGCTGCCCCTAATCAGTTATGGAGGCAGCTCAGTGCTTGCCACACTGATGATGTTCTCCGTGATCCAGGGGTTATACATCAACAATGATCTGTGCGGCGAAGCGTACAGTGCTGACGGGTACAGCGAAGAGGATGCCTGTGACGAAAATGGGTACTATGACGCGCAGGTGCAGCGCATGGCGGTGCTCCCCATGAACCTTGCCGCGTGGGTCTTTGTGGGTCTGTTTGCTGCCATCAGCGGGTATCTTGGACACTACGTGTATTTTGACAGCCCGCAGGTCATCAATAATTCCTACAATGCAAAGCGGCAGGACATCCTTGCGGCAAAGACCATCCGGGGAGATATTCTCTCGGCGGACGGGCAGGTGCTCGCGACGACGCTGGCGGACACCGATGAGCGGTATTACCCGTTTGGCGACGTGTTCGCTC
>CAMWOK010000368.1 GCA_947175845.1 uncultured Lachnospiraceae bacterium
GCATTATGGAAGAAATCAAAACAAATTACAAAGAGTATCTGCTGCCGGCGTTATGCCTTGTGGTGGGAATCCTGATAGGATTTCTGCTGTCACCCGTGAAAAGCGGCAGAGTGACCGTGTTGAGCTGCAACACGATCGGATCCAAAAACGGCTGTAAAAATAAGGCGGGCGACCTGATGACTGGCGCGCAGAAGAGCTGACAAGGGAACCCGCATCAAAAAGGAGAGATTAGAAATGAAGATTACACTCAAGGACGGCTCCGCAAAAGAGTACAGCGAAGCAAAATCAATCATTGACATTGCAAAGGACATCAGCGAGGGACTTGCGCGCGCCGCGTGCGCGGGCGAGATCAACGGCGAGCTTGCAGACCTCAGAACCGTGATAGACAAGGACTGCGAACTCAATATTATCACGGCGACGGACCCTAAGGCACTCCATGTCATCCGGCACACGGCATCCCACGTGCTCGCAGAGGCGGTAAAACGCCTGTTTCCCGACGCGAAGGTTACGATCGGGCCCGCCATCGACGACGGATTTTACTATGATTTTGACGCCGAGCCATTTTCCAGGGAGGATTTGGATAAGATCGAGGCGGAGATGAAAAAAATTATCAAGGAAGGCCATGAAATCACGCGCTTTGTGCTCCCGCGGGCAGAGGCGGTCAAATTGATGGAAGAGAAAGGCGAACCTTTCAAGGTGGAATTGATACAGGATCTGCCCGAGGACGCGCAGATAAGCTTCTATGACCAGGGCGGTTTCGTCGACCTGTGCGCAGGGCCGCATCTGATGAACACAAAGGGCGTGAAGGCGTTCAAGCTCACGTCCTCATCCATGGCATACTGGCGGGGGGATTCCAACAAGGCGCGCCTGCAGCGCATCTACGGAACGGCCTACAATAAAAAGGAGGAGCTCGCAGCGCATCTTGAGCGCATGGAGGACGCTAAGCGCCGCGACCACAACCGGCTTGGGCGCGAGATGGAGCTGTTCACCACAGTCGATGTGATCGGACAGGGGCTTCCGCTGTTCACACCCAAAGGAACGAAAATGATCATGAAACTCCAGCGGTGGATCGAGGATCTCGAGGACAACGAGTGGGGCTACATGCGGACGAGGACGCCGCTGATGGCAAAATCTGACCTGTACAGGATTTCAGGGCACTGGGATCACTACAAGGAAGGCATGTTTGTGTTCGGAGACGAGGAGAAGGACAAGGAAGTGTACGCGCTCCGCCCCATGACCTGCCCGTTCCAGTACTATGTGTACAAAAATTCGCAGAAGTCCTACCGCGATCTGCCGTGCAGATACAGCGAGACTTCCACGCTTTTCAGAAATGAGGATTCCGGCGAGATGCACGGACTGACCAGAGTGCGCCAGTTTACTATCTCCGAGGGACATCTGATCGTCCGGCCGGACCAGATGGTGGAGGAGTTCAAGGGCTGCCTCGCGCTCGCAAAATACTGTCTTGAGACGCTGGGCGTCAACGGCGACGTGACCTATCACCTGTCAAAGTGGGATCCGGAAAACAAGGAGAAGTACATCGGGGAGCCACAGGTGTGGAACGAGACACAGCAGCACATCCGGGATATCCTGACAGAGCTTGAGATTCCGTTTGTCGAGGATGTCGGCGAGGCGGCTTTCTACGGACCGAAGGTGGACATCAACGCGAAGAATGTGTACGGCAAGGAAGACACCATGATCACGATTCAGTGGGACGCGCTGCTCGCGGAGCAGTTTGACATGTACTACATCGATCAGAACGGTGATAAAGTCCGCCCGTACATCATTCACAGGACGTCCATGGGCTGTTATGAGCGCACGCTCGCGTGGCTGATTGAGAAGTACGCAGGAAAGTTCCCGACATGGCTCTGCGCGGAGCAGGTGCGCGTGCTGCCGATCTCCGACAAGTATGAGGAGTATGCGCAGAAGGTCTGCGGGGAGCTGAAAAAAGTGGGAATTGATGCGACGGTTGACAGCCGCTCTGAAAAAATCGGCTTTAAGATCCGCGAGGCAAGGCTCGACAAGCTTCCGTATATGCTCGTGGTCGGGCAGCAGGAGGAGGCGGAAGGCACCGTGTCTGTCAGAAGCCGCTTTGCCGGGGATGAGGGCGCAAAGGCCCTAGACAGCTTTATCGCAGACATCACAAAAGAGATCCGCGACAAGACAATCCGGGAGGAGCTGCAGACAGAGGAGAAGTAACATCACAAAAAGTCTGGTGTCAAAATTAAAAAATACAGAATAACGCAGGTTCAAGTCAGGCATACTAACCGTGAGTTCATTTCCGGTGCGCGGTCCAAAAACGGCGTGCCGGGTGGACTGTGTATCTTGCGTGGCTCTTTGTGCCGCCAAGATACAGACCGAACGAAAAGCTGTGACAAAATAGGAGGTAGTTATGTCTGAATTAACCTGTGGAGTATGTAATTGTACCTACAACAAAGACCATTGCTGCTGCAAGGGCGACATCATGGTGGGCGGCAAGCATTCCTGCGACTGCGACGACACCTGCTGCGAGAGCTTCCACAAGAGAAGCGGCGACAGCTTCACGAGCGCGGTGTCGCACCCGAGCCAGCACATCAGCATTGACTGCGAGGCGGTGAAGTGCGTGTACAACACTGATTACCGCTGCAATGCAGAGCATGTTGACATCAAGGGAAGCCACGCGGGCACAAGCGGCGAGACACTCTGCGCGACATTCCGCGAGAAATAGCCGGATCAGAAAAAATAAAAAATGATTGACAGGGCGTGGATACTGTGCTAGAGTATTATTGTTTGAGGAAAGCAGAGTATCCACTCTCACCCTATGGCAATCGGGCTTATAGGTGTCGGTAGTTTTACATTTTAATCCTGTATTTGTATGTGTTTTACTGGATAGAAATAGAAAATTAAGTGGATAATCTGTGATTATCCACTTTTTTGAGTGCAAAAGCACTCGACATATTTTCTTATGATTTATTTATGGAGGTGTAAGGTTATTAGCGATTTAATGATTAACGAACAAATTAGGGA
>CAMWOK010000369.1 GCA_947175845.1 uncultured Lachnospiraceae bacterium
TATATTGTAGTGTGCAAACTTATTATACATTAGAAAGTGCCTTGTGCGTTATTTTATTTTTAAAAAGTTGTAAAGTGGTGTATTAATCGTTACGGGTATTATTTCTATTATGAAATAAGTTACCATTTACATTATAGCAAAAATATGCTATAAGTCAATGAGCGTCCTTTTAATACGCAATCCCGCTGGAAAAGTTTTTATATTTCCTCCACAGCGACAGGTTTTTTCAAATCCCGGGAACCTTAGCCACCCCTTATTTCTCTAATCAATGTAATCCAAAGAGGAAAGGAGAGGACAAAATGGACAAAGAAGCATTTGCCACAGTAGTGCTTTCTTCCACAGACAGTCTCTACCGTATTTCAAAAAGCATATTAAAGAATGACGCGGACTGCGAGGATGCGGTACAGGAAGCGATCGCCACGGGATTTGGCAAATTGAACACGCTGCGGCAGGAGGCGTACGCCAGGACCTGGCTGACCAGAATTTTGATTCACGAGTGCTACAGTCTGCTGAAAAAGAGGGAGAAGACGGCTGCCATGCTGACAGAACCAGATGATGCGGCGCACTCCGCAGCAGACTACTCGGATCTGTACGAGGCGCTGAGCGCAATGAAAAAGGAGTTCCGTCTGACGATTGTACTGTATTATCTGGAGGGATATTCCATTGAGGAGATCGCCAGAATCATGCGCGTTCCGACCGGAACGGTAAAGAGCCGCCTGAGCCGCGGGCGCAATATCCTTCGGTGCATCATGGAGAAGAAGTATTACGAGGAGGAATATTATGAGAAATGACTACGAAGAGATCGCAGCTGAATTGTACGAGTGCTTTCCCAGTACGCCCCGGAGATTTCAACAGATTGTATCTCAGGAAGTCTGCGCGCACAGAAACGCTGGCAGAAATGCTGTCCGGAAAAGAAAACGCAGCTTATATAAAGCGCTGCTGCCGATCGCGGCGTGTCTGATTCTGGCGGGGAGCACGGTGGCCGCCGCCCGGCTGCCGGTGTTTTCGAACTGGCTGAGCGGGCTTGGCATCAATGCCGAGCGGGCAGAGCAGTCCATTGTGCACAGCGGGGATAACAGTGGCGTGATAATCATGGAGTCCGTTGCGGCTCCCGAAGGGCCAGACAGCAGCGCGCAGGAGGATGCGCTTTTCCAGGTGACGGATGTCTATTATGATGGTTCCACGCTGATGTTCTGGGCGCAGCCAGCCAGTGAGTACTTTGAGCTGGGCGATCATGTCTACATTAACGGATTTGACAGCCGCCTTGAGTACGTGGCCGAGACAGAGGAGGGCAGCGGCGTCTATGAGTGCAAGGTCACGGTGATGAGCGAAGAACTGCAAAAAACTGACACAGATGTCATTTCAGTGAAGGTGAATGTGTACACTGCCCCGGACAAAAAATCAGAGTTCTCCTTCACAGTGGAGTCCGATAAGTTTGAAACTGCCCGGCAAAATACCGGAAGCGTGTCCGGTCTCAGTTTTGGGAAAATAGTTTCCTACGATGTGAGCACAGCGCCCTCAGCGATCAACCTGCGCCTGAACTGGGAGGTGTACGACGAGGATATGGTCAGGATGCTGCAGTGGGGAGAGTACATTTTGGAGGATGCCTCCGGCAAAAGGCTGACACACAGCGAGTGGCTGCGCTCAAACGGCACTTCTGTTCCGGAGTATGATGCGGACAGAGCGTGCACGACATTTACCCAGGAGCTGGAAATCGCAGGATTTGACGCGGCGTCTCCCACGATGAAACTCATTCCGGTCCGTGTTCAGTGGGATGCGGACGGAAGCATGATACCCGGTTCGGAGGAGGTGCTTGAAGAAAATGCCATCACGATTGACTTGAAAAAGTGATGGCGGCGAGTGTTTTTTCCCGCACACAAAAAAGAATTGCGGCGCAGGGTAGGGTGTGATAAAATATCTGTGTAACAAATTCTGGAAGTAATCCAATGCAGAAAATGAGGGGGAAAAGAAATGCAGACGAGGAAAGCAGGTATTTTATTAGGTATGTTATGTGGGGCATCCATTTTGATGACAGCATGTTCCATCGGAGGGAAAAAGGCAGTTGTGACCTGTGATGGTTATGAGGTGACGCTTGGAAAAACGACGGCGGGCGAGATAAAGGAGGCCGGTTTTACAAACTTTTATGCAAATGTCGAAAAGGAAACGATTGACAGCATGTCCTGGGAAAACTTTTATGCAATGAAGGGAGATCTTTCCTACGGAACGATGCTTGCGGGCAACAAGGGATCTTCATCCATTGCATTTGACAAAGGCAAAGTATTTGAAATCTCTATCGACTACGATAATCCGGAACTTTCTGTGGGAGAGATACTGATTAACGGTGTGGATTACCAAGGCTGCACGCGCGACGAGATCAAAGCGGGGATGGGTGACGCAAAGGTTTCGCTGGATGTGGACCAATACCTTGAATTTGAGATCGGCAGCTGTGAGTATACCTTTTCCTTTGAGGAAGGTTCTGAGACAGTGACCAAGATCCGGGTAAATGACGGGACGGAAAAAGAGTACAGTTATAACTGATGCAATCTTTATTACCTAAAGCAGTATGACCCAAAGCAGCGCGCTGGAATGCGAGACAGGGGTTGAGAATGGTTTTTATCGTATCGCTGTCACACTGAAAGACAGAGATGAGGATGTGACGGGATATGTGAAACTTGAGTTGGTGCGTCTGACACGCGAAGAAGGATCTGTTTAAGTGGAAGAATGATCTGCTGGCACTGTGGAAAAACAGGGCATGGCAGAGCGTTCTTCCACTTTCTGCGCACGGCCTTGAATATGCCGGGGGTTCCTGCGCGGCAGGAGCATGTGAAAAGCAGTCAAAGCGTATGCGGGGAGATTAAACGGTATTTTCATTGAAGTCGCTGCGCAGTTGTGATAAACTATTAGTAAAATTTTCAGTCGCTATCCACAGAGAAGAAAAGAGGACTAAGTTTGAAACAAATAAGTAAAAGACAGCCAAGAAATAAAGGGCATAGCAAATAA
>CAMWOK010000370.1 GCA_947175845.1 uncultured Lachnospiraceae bacterium
TCTCACGCCATGGACAAACTTCACGAACCCCCGCAGATTCACGCCAATCAGTTCTGCATTGAAACCTATCTCATGAGCCGCGTGCACGACCACCGCCATCAGCGCGTGAACACCGTCTTCACTGAAACGGGATTCTGGGACTACGCAGCAACCCTCAACCTCAATGTGGAGGATTACATCCGGGCAGTCGACCTTGCCCCCTCCATCAAGCCATTCAGACACACCTATCTGCACGAGGAGCAGTACCGCACGCTCGCCAAAAAGCTGCTCACCGAAGATGACGCCCTGAAGGCTGTCTTCCATCTGTAATACTGTACACAGCCATTTTGGAAAGGAGAACACACCATGCAGACAATCATTATCAAACTGGACGCACAAAAACTCGTCAACCCTGATTTGGATATGCGCTACACTATCCCCGATTTTATCGAGACGTACACGGACAAAACTGTGACCGACAACGGTTATGACTACGTGAATGAAAGTGGTACAGAGCTTGCGATATGGCTCTCCACCAAGGACGCTGCCGCACAGATTCCAAATATCATTCACATATTAAAAACCAAGCGATTTTGCGGAAACGACCTGTCCCGGACCGCGCAGCTCTACCTCTCAGAACAGGATTGTGCAGAGCTCGAGGCGTGCAAAGAAGTCTCTTTCACCCCCAATGCTCCCGTCGAGGAGTCACAGCTGCCAGACTATCTCCATATTCTGGTGATGGAAGAATCAAACATCGCTGAAGTGATTTTCTCAATCGAGAACCCAAAACCGTTTGCCCTGGGAGAAAAACTCAACGCGATCAACGAGCATGCCTACATGAACGGATATAACTGGGAAGCGCTTCTCAACTGCTGTCTGAAACAAAACCTGCCCGATTTGCTAGAAGACATGAAGACAGACTGTGAGGCGGGCACTTATATCGCTTACTACGAGAACACGCCCGAAAACCGGCAGAAAGTAAACCAGCTCGCAGATTTCATCCGATATCTGGTCGAGGACGAGGAGGACCTGTGCCAGCTTGTGCGCGAGGACGGCGAAACTGTTGAAATTGAGTGGGATTAATACACAAACACCTTATCCAGACTATTGTGGGCAGCCGCATTCTCAATCCGCGCAGAGATATCCGGCAGCCCATTTTTCATATACTGATGCATCTGTTCCTCACCGGGAAACTGCTGTGTCAGAAACCGCTCTGCCAGCTCGCTGACTTTCCCCCGAAACTGCTCCTTTTCCTCCGCATCCAGCGACGCATACTGCGCGGAAATTCTCTGCAAATCCGCCTCGCACAGCCTGTCTGTCAGCTTTCTTCCGGCAAGAACATGCCCGATTACATTTGTAAATACAATCGCGGCAATATTTTCCGGCAGCTCCGCGTAATCCGCACAGTATGCGCGCAGCACCCTTCTCACATAGTCCTCCCCAAACTTTGCCAGAAAACGCTGTTCCTTTGCAAGGCTTCTCACATACCGGTCCACGCAGTCAATTCCCCCAAACGCGGTCAAATCCACCAGTATCGGATAATCCAGCGTCAGAATCGTGTTCTGCGGATCGTACTTCTCATCATAATTCTGGAAAAACGCAGGAAGTCCCTTCTGCAGAATATCGCCAAGAAAACCATTTCCATACGCACAGAACGTTGTTTTGCTGCCCTCATAAAACGCGAGCAGCTCCTCCGTCTTTCTGCGCACAAGCTGTGCGCCTGCCTTGTATGCCTGCATTGCATTCTGCTGCCGGCTGACCAGCGTCGCCTCCCCGCTCTCCTGCGCCTCCTGAATGCAGTAGATCACTGCCTCCATAAGCTGATTTGCCTTCTCGTAGGTCACGGAACTGCTCTCGATTCCTGTGTACTGCTTTGTGAGCAGTGCAACGACAGGAAGTAATTCATTCATATCGTACATATTTCCCTCCATATTATCCCGACAGACTCCCTATCGCCAGCACAGTTCGCGCAGCGTTTCCAGGTACAGCTCCCTGTCCCAGCGCGGAACCTCGTCAAACTGCGCGTACTCGCCCTTCCCCGCCGTCCTCTGATAGCCGTCGTACCCTGCCCGCACTGCCTGTGAAAAGATGTCGAGACAGGTTCCCTCGAGATAATCAAAATCCCCAAAACACACTGTCTCAAACTGCTCCTTCATAAAATTCAGAAGCTCCTCGTCCGAGATCTCATCAAGCATCTCGTTCTTGTACTGAAAGAAAATCTCCTGCAGCCGGATTAGTGATTCCACATAATTGCTCTGACTGATAAACGCAGAATCACAAAATTCATAAATGATACCGGGAAGAATGCTCTCGCCAAACTCGACGCGCCTCTGCTCCTTCAGCGTGCTCTTGCGCTCCTGTGCCAAAACCTGCGCATCCTGCTCGCTTAACGTCAGCCCGTACTGCTGCGTGTACTGGTTCGACTCCATCACCTTCTGTATCTGCGTCCGCTCCAAAAGTGCCAGCCAGTTTGTACTTTCCATACGCCACCCCGCCTTTCTCCTACCTGTCTGGAAAATATTTTTCCCCAGATGCCAGACTTCATTCAAAACCAAATCTGTACTGTTTGCGCCTTTGATGCACAAAATCGCGTCGTCAGCCAGGGCCGCAAACAGTAACCAGATTTCAAGTATATTCCATAAAGCAGCGCATTTCCAGTCTTTAATTTTATTGAATTTTATGCTATAATAAGTACAAAGAATGTACCTTGCGTTTTTTATGCCCACGCGTAACGGCTGGTTTTCTATCCTTTGGGCTGGTATACCACAAATGTGACTGTCCCGTCCTCATTTAATATAAACACCTCTATGCGCAGATCCGCCAATCCGTCTTCCGAATAGCTATAGCCGATAGAATCACTTATTCCCGTCCTGTTGTCCGGGAACAGCCAGTCAATCGGAATTTTCCCGCTTCCGCCGCCTTTTTCACCGTTTTCTATCTCGTAGGCGTATTCAACGCACTTTTTCCCGGGTATTGTGCCGAGCTGGGAAATCTGCCTTGTCGACTCGATCGGAAC
>CAMWOK010000371.1 GCA_947175845.1 uncultured Lachnospiraceae bacterium
TCTGGTTCCTCTTCCCGGGATGTTTCTGCCGCGGAGGCCTCTGGTTGTGATGCCTCGACATCCTGCGACGCCGGCTCAGCCGTTTCTGATTCAGCAGGGGTTTCCTCCCTGCCCGCCTCCGCCGCCTTTAACTCTTTGCGCGTCGACTTGCGCCGTTCGCCGTTCAGCTCAATGTGCGACTCCTTGTAAATTTCCTTGAGCTCATACTCCTTCCGGTTCTTGAACTGCAGACGGTCGGACGCGCAGATTTCCATGGTGTCATCCGCCTTGACATCATTAATGAACAGAATCATATCCTCCGGTGAGAGATCCATGTAGGCAAAGATTTCTTCGTACGTGTAGGTGGAAGCAACCTCAATCTCGTCGCCGTTCTGAATCAGGTATTCCTCCGTGACAGCCGTCCCATTCACTTTTACCGGCTTTGGAAGCTGCATCTCGTCTCCGTTGAGCGTCACGACAATCTTTCCATTGTAGTCAATCAGGTCGGCAATCTTCTCCTGCGCAGGAGTTCCAAGCGTGGACTCCTCCAGGATAATAACATCATTTGACTTGATATTGTGGCTGAGGCTGACCTCCTCGCCATTCACATAAATGTGCGCACTCTCACCGTACTCGCCCCGGGTGACGCGGTTCTTGCCGTTCACCGTGTAGCGCAGTTCCTCGCCGCGTCTCGGAAACAGTCCGTCCCTCGTGAAATCAGCCTGCATCGCCGCGTCCGTGACAGTGAGCTTGTTGTTGTCGTACAGCTTGATTCTGTTTCCGTTAAATGTAATATAGATAAAGTTGTTGTACTGTTCGTAGTATGTCAGACAGATTCCAATCGGGGTGATGATCGTCGAATCCTTCAGCGCGCCGTCCGGAAAATCTACATCCTTCATGATCTCCTCGCCGCGCAGCGCCACGCGCTTGGGATCAATTCCCAGCTCCGCTGCCACCAGCGTGTCAAACCCCTTGATCTTACCGCCGCCGCCGACGATAAACACTGCGCTTGGCGATTTGCCGCCGTTGAGTTCCCTGATTGCGTCAGCCGCAAGCTTTGACATTTTCTCAATCTCCGACTGGCAGATTGCAATCACTTCCTTGGCGGTGATCATCTGCTCCGCGCCCATAATGTCCTCGTAGACAATCTCCTCCTGGCTTGCCGCAGCGGTCTTAATCATCTCCGCTGTCGTGAAGTCGATCAGGCAGGTCTTTGCCAAAAGCTCCGTGAGTGTATCTCCCGCACAGGGAATCATCCCAAATGCCGTCACGCTGCCGTCATCTGTGATGGAGATATCCGACGTGCCCGCGCCGACGTCGATCATGGCAATATTCAAAAGCCGGAATTTCTCCGGAATCGCAACCCGGATAGCCGCGATAGGCTCCAGCGTGAGGTTTGCAACCCGCAGGCCCGCAAGTTCCACCGCACTGTACAGGCCGTCGACAACATCATCCGGCAGAAACGTCGCGATGATATCGGCGCCGATTGCCTTTGCCTTATGGTGCTCTGGCTGTCCCATCCACATCCCGTTCAGGAAATACCGCACGACGGAATATCCCACACAGTAAAAATGCATGTTCGTGTCGTTTTTTTCCTGAAATTCTTCAAAAGCCTGCTCTATTCCAAGCGAAATGAGATTGCTCATATCCTCCTTGGTGACGTTGCGCTCCTTGTCAAGGTCCATATCCACATGGACGTTCATTGTCTTGAGCACACGTCCAGCCGCCGCGATGCACACCTCATCAAGCTTAACCCCCGTCTTTTCCTGCAGGGATTGCCGGATGTCCGCGATAGCCGCCGCCACCCTGTTGATATCGTGAATCTGCCCGTCCAGCATGGCGCGCGTCCGGTGCTGGCGAATCTCCTGCGCGGTCACCACAAACCGCTCGCCCTGGCGGTATCCCACAGTGCCGACCATACTTCTCGTACCGATATCAAGCCCAAATACCAGCTCTTCTCCGTTCACTTTCGTCTCGTTCATATCTCAGTCCCCCATTAATCATTGTGTACTGTCAAACAGTTCTCCCGGAATTTATACCCTGTAACGGCCACGCCCGTTCCTCACACACTCCCGGCCAGTGCGCTGTCAATCTGTCGATAGGTTTCCTCCAGATCGCCGTTGTTCCATATGACCACGCCGCAGTGCTTCATAAACGCGTCCGCCTGCAGCTGCCCCTTCATGATGCCCGCAATTTTCTCCGCACTGTACTGCCTGCTCTCTGAGAGCCTCTGCGCCCGAATCTGCGCATCCGCGTGAATGTACCACAGCTCGTCCGCAATCAGGTCGTACCGCTCCTCAATCAAAAGCGCCGCCTCGATAAAGAAATAGTCTGCCCTGCCCGCTTCCTTCTCACAGGCAATCTGATCCAGAATGTACTTTTTGACCTCCGGATGCACAATCTGATTGACCTGTCCAAGCAAATCTGCATCCTGAAAAACCATGGAAGCCATCTTCGCCCTGTCAATTGTATTATCTTCATTTAATATATCCTGTCCGAGCAGTCTGACCAGTTTGCGATAGCATTCCTGACCGGGTTCATACAGTAAATGCGCCGCCTCGTCCGCTCGTATTACACTGCACGGGTAATGCGCCTCTATATACGATAAAACTTTTGTCTTTCCCGCGCCGACCCCGCCGGTAACGCCGATAATTTTCATGCAAATCCTCCAAACTGCCTCTGCGCGGCTTCGGACACGTGTCCGCCGGTCTATTTCGCCTCATACCAGTCTGTGCCCGTGTGGAGATCAATCTCCAGCTTCACAGCGAGCTCACACGCATTCTGCATCTCCTGTGACAACACTTCCCGCACTGCCTCAACCTCATCTGTCTTGGTCTCTATCAGAAGCTCATCATGTATCTGCAGAATCAGCTTTGACCGGAACCCTTTCGCCTTCAGCGCGTCGTACACGTGAATCATGGCAATCTTAATAATGTCTGCCGCGGTTCCCTGTATCGGTGAGTTCATGGCGACGCGCTCACCAAACGAGCGCTGGTTAAAATT
>CAMWOK010000372.1 GCA_947175845.1 uncultured Lachnospiraceae bacterium
CTCAAATCCCGCCGTCACGAGAAAGACTTTGCACCGCCTGATAAACTCCACGTCAGGGCAGTGACTGGAGTACTTGTTAAACGTGTTCTGAAGACCGCCCCTGTACTGCATCAATTTGGCGTACTCTTTCTCGTAGGGATACAGCTCGGACACGGCGCAATTCCCCCGAAGATAGTCCCGCGCGCGCTCCGCGTGCGGCGAATCCGCCACAAACTGGGCAATCATCCGCTCATGGCTGGGCGCGTCCACCTTCTTGTACAGATCGGGATTTTCCTGTTTGATGACATCCTTGAGCACATTGATCGCATCCATCACATCCCCGTAAAAACTGCCCCCCGCACTTCGATACAGGTAGATCGCATCCTCAAAACTCCGCTCGTCCAGCGCTTTGAGGAAAATTTCCTGGTGCTTTTCAAACTGCCTTTTCAGGATACTGTGGTTTTCTGTCATCGCCGCCCAGCGGATGTATGCACTGACGTCAACCGCAAACTGCCCTTCATAGTCCGCGCTCCCTGACTGGCTGCCTTCCGGGCTTTCCTCCCGGCCGATGCAGGCGTTCTCGAGAGAGTACAGCGCTGCCATCACATGGATGAACATGCAGGATTTGACAATGTTTTTGAGCACCGCGGAGCGCTCGTAATTCAGGTACGCCATGCTGCAAACTGCAAGAAAATGCTGCATCTCATCCATGGACATGGACTGTGTTTTCATAAATTGTACCATCTTGCTGGTAAGCTGTCCGCCGCGGACCGCCTCCCGCAGCGCAGGGCGGCACGCGCAGTCCCTTCGCACCACCCAGATGTCCAGCCAGTCGAGCAGCATGTTCTCATAACGCTCCATCAATGCCGCATCCTCCGCCGCAATCGTGTCGCAGCCCTGGTATTTTCTGTTAAAATACAGCGTGAGCGCAATGAGGGCATACAGTCTGCCCTCACGCATCAGCGGGCCTACTGCCTCCCGGACCGCCTCGAGATTGCCGTCTGCGATCTCCAGCATGCGCTCCCACTGCCCCGGCAGTATCAGCCTGGCCAGGCGGGTATGCCTTGTGCAGTGATCGATGTAAATGGCCATCCTCTGATACGGCGCAAGCTCCTTGATGGTGTAAATCACTTTCCCGCAGTCCTCGAGCAGCGCAGCGCACTTATGCCCGCCTGCCGCGTACAGAATGCGCAGCAGCCGGATGACCGCCTCTCTCTCACACTCCCTGTCCAGCCCTTTCACAAAGGTTTTTACCTCCTTGCGCGCACCAAATGGACTCGCCGAAAAGTCTATCTTCTCAAACTGATCCAGCACCTCGTCCTCAAAGCTGCCTTTTAAATATCCCTCTGCCCGTCTGCTGCTCTCCCCCGTAAATCCCATCTTTTCCAAAAAGCTGAGCATGTCATTTATCTGCCTGTCATCCGCGTTAATATTCATCGTCTCTTCCCCTTTCTTTTCATAAGCTGGCATATCATAAGCCCGCATAGGGCTTTTCTCTTTGCTGTCCCTGTATAATTGTTTTATCTGCCCTTCCCCGGAGCGCACCGCATCAGGCTGACCGCTTTTCTGTATATGCAGTGCATCCTGCAGCAGCGCCAGCACCTTTGCGTTTTTCTCCTTCTTCACTGCCTGCAGAAGTGCTTCGTCAAAACTGCCCCCCTCCTGCTGCCAGCGCGCTATCACCTGCACCGCCAGCTCCCGCTGCGGCGCCCGCTTCGCCTGCAGAAGCGTCTTTATCACATCTTCCCAGCCTCTCTGCGCGCATAAGATGTCCAGAAGCTCTGTGCGCACAAGCTTGGAACTGTCCGACGTATAGCCTAAAATCTCCCGCCTGTTTCGCGCCGGGTCCCTTTTCAGGACCAGCAGCGCCAGATAGCGCCCCTCCGCCCTTGCGCCGGAAAACGCGGCTGTCGTCTCCTCTCGCCGTGCACTGTCGAGATACCGCCCAAAGACATTGACAGCCCCTTTCACAAACGGCTCCAGCCTGCATCCGCGCTGGGTCGCATACACGCTGTAGGACACAGCAAAACCGCCCAGCTGATGGGCAATGTCCAGTTTTTCCGCATCGAGCATACGGAAAAACTGTTCAACCTGTTCAACCTGTTCCGCTTCATTTTTCGTATTTTCTTCGACATACCTTGTATTTACACAACACATTACTACCATAAACGTATTACAGCGGTTAAAAAACGCCGCGTCATCGCTGTGCCATCTGTACTCCTGGATAATATGGTACGAGACATATCTTTTCGAAAACTCCTCCACATAGGGATACAGCGTGGACACACTGCTCTGCCCCTGCAGATACGCCCGCGCAAGCTCTGCATGTTCGGTATCCCCGACGAGATAGTCGATAACCCTGTCATAGCTGGTCTTTCCCGCCCCCGTCTGTCTGTACAGATCGGGATTCATTTTCAGAAGGACATCCTTCATATGATTTACCACAGAAAGTACCTGCTCCCACCTTTTGTTCTTCTTTGCAAGAATGCTCGCAAAGCCGTTCTGGTCCATGGCGCGCAGATAACTGTCCTGATTTTTCTCAAGCTGTCTTTGCAGGATATGCGTGTAGTCCTCGACAGCCGCCCAGCGGATGTACGTCTTGGGATCGATCCACAACAGCGTGTCATAGTCTCCTCCCCTGCTGCTGATCCGTCGGCTTGCATCCAGCGTTCCTACCGAGACCTCCGATATGGTGCAAAGCACCCACTCCGCATCCACAGCCAGACAGGTTCTGAGCGCATCCAGCAGCACATCCGACAGCATAAAATTCAGGTACGCCAGGCTGCCAAGGAAACACAGCCGTCTGCGGTCAGGCTCCAAAACGCGGCACTGGCGCGCACCCTCGAGCAGTCCGGGCGTGAGCTGGCGCGCGCGGACTGCAGCGATGATTTCCTGATGCGCGCCGCATCCCTGCTGTGCAAGCCATTCGTCCAGGCAGTCAAGCATCCCATCCTCGTAAGTCTTCAGCAGCGCCATGTCCTTAGCCTCAATTGGAGGCA
>CAMWOK010000373.1 GCA_947175845.1 uncultured Lachnospiraceae bacterium
TTACAGGAGGCGTGTACACAAAGTACATGCGAAATACAGCGGCATCTGATATAATGTGTAGTAAATAGAGGCAGAGTATGGTAAGATTAGAGTGTACAGTATATCAGCGTAGTCTCTCGGGAGACTATCCGTTAAGAAAAGGGGGGACAGATTGATGAAACCTAAGAAAAATAGCAGCTTAAAAAAGGTATTTCTGCGCAACCTGTTGCTCGGAATGCTTCTGCCGTTCGTCGTCATCCTGGTGGTGATAGCGCTGCAGGTGTTCCGGGGTGTCCAGCGGGACAAGGAGGACACGTATCTGACGATGGCGCAGATGCTGGCTGACAACATCTATGAGTCTGTGCAGAAGTATGTTGCGGTGGTGGAGACGGCGGCAGACAATGAGCATGTGACCAGCATGGACGCCGACAGTGCGGAGGCATATCTGAACCAGATTATCACGGACAGCGGCAATGTCTGGTCCCACTTTCTGATCACGGACAGCAAGGGAATTGAGATAGCACACACTGACGGCGCCGAGCATCACGGGACTTCCATCGCTGACCGCGAATATTATCTGTCCCCGTGGAACAATAAGAAAACCGTCGTCTGTGAACCCATGTTCTCAAAAAGTACAGGCAGAAGAATCCTTGCAATCGGGACACCTGTCGCGCAAAACGGCCAGATAGCCGGCGTTCTGGTCGGATTTGTCCGGCTGGAATACATATCGGAGATGCTCGACGACTATTCCATCACGCCCAGCAATTATGTCTTTATGCTCAACGCTGACGGAATGCTCGCGGCGCATCCCGACAGGGACATTGTGCTGCTGCAGAACTGGCTGACCGGAGAATGCGACCCGTCTGTCTCGTCGGAGCAGCTCGACGCTATGACAGAGAATCTCAGAACGGCAGCGGCCAACATGACAGAGGGATCGAGCGGGGTTGTGTCGGGATACGATTATATCTACGCGTACGATCCGGTCGGAATCGGGGGGATGTCAGTCTGTGTGGCGGCGCCGTTCGACGAGGCGTGCGGGATTATCGTAAGCCTGTTTGGCGAGCTGTGTATCGCTTTGGTGATTGTGGTTGCCCTGGGAATTTTGATGGCGGTAATCATGGCAAACGGCATCATCGCACCGTTTGCGTGGATTGTAAAACAGACACAGGCACTGTCGCGCGGCCAGACGAAGATACTCGACCAGAATCCGGGCGGATACGCGTCTACCAGGGAGATGGCGGAGCTTAAGGAAGCGGTTGCCTTTCTGGCGGACACGCTCGAGAGTATGCTGTCCAAGATGGATGCGGAGTCACAGCACCTGCTGAAATCGGTTGGCTCAATCACAGGAAGCATCGATGACTCGAACGGAAATGCGAATGATACTTCCGCGACGATGGAGCAGCTTGCAGCCAGCATGGAGGAGGTCTCCTCGACGGCGGCCAATATCAACCAGCTCACGGAGTCGACGGCGCAGACAATCATGGAGATTGCGGACAAGTCCGCGAGCAGCGCCGCATTTGCCAAGGAGTCCAGCGTGAGGGCATACGAGAGCGAGAAGACGGCGTGGGAGGGCAGGAACTCCACCAACGCCATGGTGGATCAAATCCGCTCGGAAATGAAGGACTCTATAGAGAACAGCAGACAGGTAGACCGGATCGCCAACCTCACGGAGGATATCTTAGGGATTGCAAGCCAGACCAACCTGCTTGCGCTCAACGCCTCTATTGAGGCGGCAAGGGCAGGGGAAGTCGGCAAGGGATTTGCGGTGGTGGCAGAGGAGATCCGCATTCTGGCAGGGCGCTCGAGAATGACTGCCAATGACATTCAGGAGATCAGTCTCAATGTGATCAAGGCAGTGGGACGCCTCTCCGCGGACGCAGGCTCCATGCTGGAATTTGTGGATGCGACGGTCCTGAAAGACTATGACACATTTGTGGATATCGCGAAGTATTACAAGAAGGATTTGGAGTATCTTGAGGAAATCCTTGGCAACTTTGCGGTTCAGGCCGAGGAGGTGAATCATAACACTGCAATCTTGAAGGAGGGCATGGGCGGAATTGCGCGGGCGGTCGATGAGAGTACGCAGGGGGTTGTCATGGCGGCGAACGCGGCTTCCGAGCTGGTGAACAACCTTGCCGCAATCCAGGCGGAGATGGATGAGAATCACCACATCGCCGGCGAACTGCGGCAGGAAGTCAACAAATTCCGCTGAGATGCACCAAAGTGTTCAGAGCAGTGACTTAATATCCGGTCTGTGCGTCAAACACCTTCCGGCTCATGACCGAGTTATGGTATGCGGGATTGGTGGTGACGTCCTCGTCGAACCATGCGGGCGGGAGAAATGCCTCTGCCATCTCCACGCTTGGAAACTCCACCTCCGCCATGACAAGCGGCGCAAAAGGCGGGTCGAAGACGTCGAGCTCTATGTACAGCCGGGGATCGGTCATCGGGACAAAACTTTCATCAAACTGCGGATTTTCGATGGGGATGACGTATCGTTTCTTGGATATGACATTCCCGTCAGCTTTTTCGAGCAGGTGGCGGTAGGAAGCCTCGTCGAGCGGCAGATTGTACTCCTCGCGCGCCATCAGCCCGCTGCCCTTGCAGGTCAGATAGAACGAGTCGTCTGACTTGCGGACGCGCACGACGGGGGACGTGTTGAGATACGCCTGCTCGATTCGTTTGCAGGGATAGGATTCCAGGTTTTGGGGCAGTTGTTTTAAGGTATACTTTTTTTCTATTTCCATGTTTTTCATGAGGTGTCCGTCCTTTCGGTATTTGAATAGCACTTTTTGTTGCATATTATTCAATTTGATTATACCATTTCCAGTTTCTATTTACCACAAAAATTCCATGATAAGAAATTTGCACGTAACAGTTCAGCCATGCATATTCAATTTTATAGGGCGGACGCCCGACATGAAATAAGTTGTCGGCACTCGCTAAAATTAATTGTCAGATCGTACAATCCGACAACTTATGAATGGGTATGGC